>CALGTJ010000464.1 GCA_937901435.1 uncultured Rhodobacter sp.
GGATCACTCTCATACCGCAGCCGCCAACCGACCGTGGTGAATAATCCGGGCTAGACCCTCTCTAACGCAATTGCGATGCCCTGCCCGACGCCGACGCACATGGTCGCCAAAGCGTAACGTGCACCCCCCGCCGCCATATCCAGCGCCGCAGATCCGGTGATCCGAGCGCCTGACATGCCAAGGGGATGGCCCAGCGCAATAGCACCGCCATTCGGGTTGATGTGGGGCGCGTCCTCGCCAAGACCAAGCTGGCGCAGAACGGCAAGACCTTGCGCGGCGAAGGCTTCGTTCAATTCAATCACACCGAAATCTTGTGGGGTCAGTGACAGACGTGCGCACAGACGCTGCACCGCAGGCACCGGGCCAAGTCCCATCACACGCGGCGCAACCCCGCCAGATGCACCACCCATGATCCGCGCAATCGGGGTCAGCCCGTGCTTTTTGGCAGCAGCCTCGGACGCGATGATCAACGCCGCCGCGCCGTCGTTGACACCAGACGCATTGCCAGCGGTCACAGTCCCACCCTGCCGGAACGGGGGTTTCAAGGCGGCAAGCTTTTCCATCGTCGTCTGGCGGGGATGCTCGTCTTGATCAACCACCAGATCATCGCCATGGCGCTGCGGGATCGTGACCGGAGTTATCTCGTGGCCCAAACGACCAGAGGCCTGCGCGGCGGCTGCCTTGTCTTGCGAGCGCATGGCAAAAGCGTCCTGATCTTCGCGGCTGATGGAAAAATCCTCGGCCACGTTCTCGCCGGTCTCTGGCATGGAATCGACGCCATATTGTGCCTTCATGACCGGGTTGATGAAGCGCCAGCCAATGGTGGTGTCGTAAATCTCTGCATTGCGCGAAAAGGCCGTGTCGGCCTTGGGCATCACAAAAGGCGCGCGTGACATGCTTTCGACACCACCTGCGATCAGCAGGTCTGCGTCGCCAGCGCGAATCGCACGCGCGGCGTCAATCACAGCGTTCATGCCCGATCCACAGAGGCGGTTCACCGTCACGCCAGGCACGGCCACTGGCAGCCCCGCCAAAAGTGCCGACATGCGCGCCACATTGCGATTGTCCTCGCCGGCCTGATTGGCACAGCCATAGATCACATCCTCAACGGCCTCCCAATCCACCCCCCCATTACGCGCCATCAGGGCCCGGATCGGGATCGCCCCCAGATCATCCGCGCGCACAGATGACAGGGCTCCACCAAAACGGCCGATAGGGGTGCGGATATAGTCGCAGATATAGGCATGGATCACAGGTCTGATCTTTCGAAAGGCGCAGGCAGGCGGGTTGACTTTGTGCAGCTGTCTTACATTGTCAGGCGATGGGAATCCAACCGAACAAGACATCAGGCTGCGGAGAATGACGGTCTGGCTGCACGACCTGGCCAATGACGCACCCGATGACGCGCATGCGATCATTGATCACAACGGCGCGCGCTACGGGTATGGCGCGTTTCGCGGGATGGTTGCGCAGCTTGCCGACCTGTTGGACCAGCACGGCGTGCGTCCCGGTGACCGGGTGATGATAGTGGCCAAAAACTGTGCCAGCTTTGCCGTCGCCATTCTCGCGCTGAGCCATGTGGGCGCATGGATCTTGCCGATCAACGCCCGCCATACAACCGAAGAACTGCGCGCCATTGAGGCGCATTCCGGCGCGCGCTGTCTAATGTTTGCCCCCGGTGCATCAGACCCGGCCAACGTTCATGCCATTGAATTTCAATCTGAAACCAGTCTGCCTTTGGCATGCGGCGACCTGTACGTCACGCAGGTTTCTGACCAGAGACCAGAACCCGTCGCGGACACTCCAACCGAACGTATCGCCGCGATGCTCTACACCACCGGAACGACGAGCGATCCGAAAGGTGTGATGCTGACCCATGCCAATCTGCTGTGGAATGCGCAGTCCTCCGCCAAGTTGCGCTCTTTGACGCCGGATGACGAGATGCTGGCCGTGTTGCCGCTCAGCCATATCTTTGGGTTCTCTTCGTCATTTCTCGCCGCGCTTTTTGCCGGGGCTTCTGTCCGCTTTGTCCCGCGGTTTTCGCCGCAAGCCATGCTGGACGCCTTTGCCGCCGGGGCCACCGCCCTGCCCGCTGTGCCGCAAATGTTCGAACGTATTCTGACCCATTTGCACCAGACCGAAACCACGCTGAACGCCCCGCGCCTGCGCTATCTTTCGGCCGGGGGCGCGCCGCTGGACCCCGATCTGAAAGCACGGACAGAGGCGGTCTTTGGTCTGACACTGAACAACGGGTATGGCCTGACAGAGACCTCGCCCGGCGTGTCGGCCACGCGGCCTGAACATCCGCGCGATGATGTGTCTATCGGTCCGCCGCTGGACGATGTCACCCTCTGGATCGACGAGCCCAATGCCGAAGGCGTCGGAGAGCTGATCATCCAAAGCCCCGGCATCATGAAGGGGTATTACCACAACGAGGCCGCAACCCGCGCCGCGCTGATCAGGCCCGGCGTGTTTCGCAGTGGCGATCTGGCGCGGATCGACCCGGACGGCATCGCGCATCTGGTGGGGCGGGTGAAAGAACTGATCATCCGATCCGGTTTCAACGTCTATCCGCCAGAGGTCGAGGGGATGCTGACCCGCCACCCGGACGTATTGCAAGCCGCCGTAGTGCCACGCAAGATCAATCGAGACGAACAGGTGCTGGCCTTTGTCATGGTGCAGAACGGGCTGGACGCGGCCAGCCTTGCCGCTTGGCTGCGCCCGAAACTGACCGCCTACAAACAGCCACAGCATATTTTTGTGGTCGAGGCGTTTCCGGTGGCGCCGACGGGCAAAGTCCTGAAACATAAGCTGGTGTCGCATTTCGCTGATCTTCTGGATGCGCCCGATGCCGCAACACTCTAGAGTCAGACGATCTAAAGAAAGACCCATGAAATGAGACATCAGGCCTCGCAATCCGTATTCTACGAAATCCATGATGACATCGGGCTGATTGCCTTGTGCAATGCCCCGGTCAACGCCGCCTCGTTTCATATCCGTCAAGGCATTGTCGAGGCAATCCGCGCCTTGAACGCGGGCGGCGTCAAGGCCATCGCGATCTATGGCGAAACCCGCGCCTTTATCGCGGGGGCGGATATCAGCGAGTTTGGCAAGACCCCGATCTTGCCGCTACTGCCCGAGGTCTGCAAACTCATCGAAGACAGCGCCGCACCGATCGTGGCGATCATGCATGGTGCGACTTTGGGTGGCGGGCTAGAGGTGGCGATTGCCTCTCATGCGCGCGTTGCATTGCCCAATCTGGTCACCGGCTTTCCCGAGGTGACCCTCGGGGTTCTGCCCGGTGCAGGCGGCACCCAGCGCGGGCCGCGTCTGATCGGCATCCGCGCGACACTGGATCTGGCAACGACGGGACGTCGGATTGGCGCGCCTGAGGCATTAGAGATGGGTCTGATCGACCGCATAGCAGAGGGCGAGCCGCGCGATCTTGCCCTGTCCAGCGCGGCACAGATCATCGCGGGCACTCTGCCCACCCGAAAGACCTGCGATATCAACGTGACCCCCGATGACGAGACCATCAAGGACTACACCGACACGCTGGCGAGGACTCAAGCACATCTCTTTGCCCCCCATAAGGTCGTCGAGGCGGTCACCTATAGCACCGGCCCGCTGGACGCAGGCATGAGAATGGAACGTGCGCTGTTTGCCGAATGTATCGACAGTCCGCAGCGCGCCGGATTGATCCACGCCTTTTTTGCTGAACGTGCCGTTGGGAAATTTCCCGAACAGGGGGCCACACCGCGCCCGATCACCTCTGTCGGCGTCATTGGCGGCGGCACAATGGGGTCGGGGATCGCAACGGCCTTGCTGTTGTCGGGCCTCAGGGTGATCTTGGCCGAACGCGATACAGAGGCTCTGCAACGCGGGCAAGACACCATTGCCAAGAACCTGACCGGCGCTGTGAAACGTGGCAAGCTGCACGAGGCTAAACGTGACGCGCTGTTGTCCGATGCCTTGCTGTCCACGACGACCCTAACCGATTTCGCCAATGTCGATCTGGTGATCGAGGCCGTGTTCGAGGACATGAGCGTCAAGACCGACATTTTCGGCCAGCTTGACGCCATCTGCAAACCCGGTGCGATCCTTGCATCCAACACATCCTATCTCGACATCAACGAGATCGCGCAGGCCACCAAACGCCCCAAGGACTTGATTGGCCTGCATTTTTTCTCGCCCGCTCATGTGATGCGCCTGCTAGAGGTGGTTGTCGCCGACAAAACCGCACCAGAGGTCACCGCGACCGGCTTTTCCCTTGCCAAGACGCTGGGAAAGGTTGCCGTGCGCGCCGGGGTCTGTGACGGTTTTATCGGGAACCGGATTCTGGCGCATTACCGTCTGGCCGCAGATTATTTGATGATGGACGGCGCGTCTCCGCAACAGATCGACCGCGCCATGACCGATTTCGGCTTTGCCATGGGGCCGTTTGCCGTGTCCGATCTGGCAGGTCTGGACATCGGTTGGGCCACCCGCAAACGCAAGGCCCCAACCCGCGATCCGGCGGAACGTTATGTCAGCGTGGCCGACCGTATCTGCGAGAACGGCTGGTTCGGGCGAAAGACGGGTCAGGGGTTTTACATCTATGGCGACGGCGCTCCTGTGCCCAATCCCGCCGTCGAAAAGATCATAGCAGCAGAGCGCGCCGCAGAGGGCACGACCCCGCGTGATTTCACCGACACAGAGATCGTCGACCGCTATATGACCGCGATGATCGTCGAGGCCGTGCGCGTGCTGTCCGATGGCATCGCCCAGCGCCCCGTCGATATCGATGCGGTGTTCCTGTTTGGCTACGGCTTTCCGCGTCATCGCGGCGGACCGATGCATTATGCGGACAGCCTTGGTGCCGCCAAACTGGTCGAGCAGATAGAGACCTACGCCAAGGATGACAGCCACTATTGGCGGGTTCCGCCCTTGCTGCTTGAAATGGCGACCACCGGCAAAAGTTTTGCCGATCTGAACAAGGCCTGACCGATGGACCTTAGCTTTTCCCCCGCAGAACTGGCGTTTCGCGACGAGGTGCGCGGCTTTCTGGCCGAGGCTCTGCCCGCGGCACTGGCGCAAAAGGTGCGCAACGGCGAGGCGCTGGACAAGGCAGATTTTGGCCAGTGGCACGCGATCCTGAACGCAAAAGGCTGGCTGGCGAACACATGGCCAGAGGCGTTCGGCGGCACCGGCTGGGGCCCTGTCCAGCGACATATTTTCGAGGAAGAATGCTGCCTTGCCTATGCGCCCCGGATCGTTCCTTTTGGGCTGAACATGTTGGGTCCGGTGCTGATTAAATTCGGCACGCCGGAACAGCAGGCCGATAGACTGCCCCGTATTCTGGACGGGCGCGATTGGTGGTGTCAGGGGTATTCTGAACCGAATGCGGGTTCTGACCTTGCCAGCCTGCGCTGCGCTGCGCTGCGCGACGGCGATCATTATGTCATCAACGGCCAAAAAACCTGGACCAGCTATGGCCAGTTCGCCAACAAGATCTTTTGCCTTGTGCGCACCGCGACGACGGGTAAACCGCAGGCCGGGATCAGCTTTGTCCTTGTGGATCTGGACACGCCGGGGATCGAGATGCGCCCGATCCGGCTGATTGAGGGCGGGCATGAGGTGAACGAAGTCTTTTTCACCGATGTTCGCGTGCCCGTGGCGAATCTTGTGGGCGAGGAAAACCAAGGCTGGACCATCGCCAAATTCTTGCTGGGCCACGAGCGTACCAATATCGCCGGCGTTGGCTATTCCGTGCAAGCCTTTGAACAATTGCGCGTTTTGGCTTGTCAGCCCCGCGATGACAGCACCCGGCTGATCGACGACCCCCTGTTTGCTGCACGTCTGGCGACGATTGAAATCGATATCGAGGCGATGAAGATCACCAATCTGCGGATGCTCGACAACGCCCGCAGGAATGGCGCACCGGGGCCAGAGGCATCCATGCTCAAGATCAAGGGCGCCGTGATCCGCCAGTCGATCAACGACCTTGCGCGCCGGGCTTTGGGGCCTGCCGCCGCGCCCTTTCCGGTCGAGGCGCTGGACGGCAACACGGCCCTTGTGCCCCCTGATCAAGCCCGCAATGCCATGCGCTATTTCAATAACCGAAAGCTGTCGATCTTTGGCGGATCCAACGAAATCCAGCGCAATATCCTGAGCAAAACGATGGTGGGGCTTTAGAGAATGGATTTTCAGCCCTCCGACGACCGCCGGCTGCTGCGCGACACGCTGACCCGCTATCTGGCAGAGCAATATCCGCTGAGTCATCGCAATGCCGTCGCCTATGCCGCACCCTACCACGATCCTGTCAAATGGGCCGAAATGGCCGACCTTGGCGTGCTGCACGCCCTTGTGCCAGAGGCGCGTGCTGGGCTGGGCGGCGCGGGTTTTGACATCATGACAGTGTTCGAGGTTCTGGGCGCTGCGTTATGCCCGGAACCCTTTTTGCCCGCCGTGATGGCCGTGCAGATGCTAGACGATCTGGAACCGCTGCTGGCCGGACATCGCTATGGGATCGGCCTGACAGAGGTGACGGCGCAGGGCAATTCCCTTAGCGGGCGACTGTCCGTGGTGTACGGTGGCAACGTGGCGGACACGCTTTTGGCAGTCGCCGATGGCGCGCTATTTGCGATTGCCACAAAAGATGCCAAGCTTTCAGCCTATGGCATGATCGATGGCGGCGGCGCGTGCGAGGTGTTTCTGGACAACACGACTGCCATACCGGTCACCGAACATGCCAATCTGGCGCAGGCTATGGATGCAGGCGCGCTTGCCCTCTGCGCCGAGGCGATTGGGGCGATGGATACCAGTTTTGCCATGCTCACCGATTACCTCAAAACCCGCAAGCAATTCGGCCAGACCATCGGCAGCTTTCAAGCCGTTCAGCACCGGGTCGTGGATTTGATGACAGAGATCGAACAGGCGCGTTCCATCACCATCCTTGCCGCCAGCCGCTTTGGCACAGAAGAACAAACACGCGCTGTTTCCATGGCGAAATCGCTGGTTGGTCGGGTCGCACAGCAGGTTTCCGAAGAGATGATCCAACTCCACGGGGGTATTGCAATGACATGGGACCATCCCGCCTCGCATTACGCGAAACGGCTGGTGATGATCGACCACCAGCTTGGCGACAGCGATGCTCATCTGACCCGCGTCGCCGCGCATTATTCTGACACTTAGGAACATCATGACACGCATCGGATTTATTGGCACCGGCCATATAGCAGCCCCCATGGCGCGTTGCCTTGCGCGCGCAGGGCACACTGTGACCGTGTCAGAGCGGAACCGCGACACTGCGACCACTTTGGTTAAAACAGGGTTGGGGATCGAAGCTCTCTCCAACCAAGAGGTGCTGGAATCCTCTGACATCGTATTTCTCTGCCTGCGTCCCCCGGTCTGGCAGGATATCGTAAAGGATTTGATTTGGCGCGCCGATCATTGCGTCGTTTCGGTCATGGCTGGTGTTTCGTTGGGCGATCTGTCCCGTGTCTGTGCGCCAGCCAGCAATTTTTCCATAACAATTCCTTACGGATTTATCGAAAATGGCGGCTGCCCCTTGCCCGTGGCCGGGGATCCATCGGTGCTGGCGGCACTCTTTGGGGCGGATAACCCGATCCTTCCACAAAACGACGAGGCCGCTCTGGTCGATTATTTTGCGGCCTCGGCTTTGGCTTCTGGCGTGCTGCATATGCTTGAGGAAAGCAGTGCCTGGCTTGCCCAAAGGACCGGCGACGCGGATGCCGCAGAAATCTATGTGGCCAATCTGATTTCCGGCGTGCTGCGCGAGTTGCCCAAGGATCGCGCTGGCGGACTAGAGGCAGAACGCCGTGCGCTCGCCACACCCGGAACACTGAACCTGCAAATGTTCGAAGGTTTGCGCAGAGACGGGGCCTTTGATCGACTGCCTGCGCTGCTCGACCGCATCGGACAAACTATGAGGACAAGACCGTGAACCTGTCCGACCTCGCCGCAAAAGCAAACGCAGAAGTTGGCGAAGCCTTGTCTCAGGCCCTCCCCGATCAGGCAGAGGCAATGGCCAGGCCCATATTAAACGCTCGCAAAATCGCCCTGCATGGGCTTGGCCGCGAGGGGCTGATGATAAAGGCACTCGCCATGCGCCTGTTTCATATGGGGCTGGATGTGCATGTGGTCGGTGAGATGACGGTGCCCCAAATCGCAGACGGCGATCTGTTGATTGTCAGCGCCGGACCCGGGCATTTTCAGACCGTGCTTGCCTTGGTCAATCAGGCGAAAACAGCCGGGGCGCAGATCATGTGCATCACAGCAAATCCTTTGGGCGTAGTGCCGATGGCGGCGGATCATGTGATCCATCTTGCAGCGCAGACGATGGCAAATGACCAGAAGGACACCGGATCAATCCTGCCAATGGGATCGCTGTTTGAGGCGGTTATGTTTATGTTTTTCGAGGTGCTCGTGCTGCATTTGCGCGACATTCGCGGTGTTACCCCCCAAGAA
>CALGTJ010000465.1 GCA_937901435.1 uncultured Rhodobacter sp.
CGGCCGGGTGCAGTCCCCATCTGAAAAGCCTGATCGAGAAAGAGGCCGCTTGGCTGGACCCCGCACTGTCCGGCACGCCAGAGGATGCCTTGGCGCAGGTTTTTGCCGAGGTGCGCACGATAGAGGGGAGTGCGCTAAGGGACGGTCTGCGCATGGCCAAGCGGCGGGTGGCGTTGCTGACCGCCTTGGCGGATCTGGGCGGGGTCTGGGCGCTGGAACAAGTCACAGGCGCGCTGACGGAATTTGCCGATCTCGCCGTGGATCGCGCGATGAAATCGCAGGTCGCGGCTGAAATCGCCCGTGGCAAGCTGCCCGGTGCCTGTGTCGATGACATTGAAACGGCGGGGGGCATGGTCGCGCTTGCGATGGGCAAGATGGGCGCGTTTGAGCTGAATTATTCCAGCGACATCGATCTGATCGTGCTGTTTGACAGTGATCGCTATACGACTGACGAACTGCCAGAGGCGCGCGCCTCGCTGGTGCGCGCGACACGTCGCATGGCTGCGGTGCTGTCAGAGATGACGTCCGAGGGCTATGTCTTTCGCACCGACCTGCGCTTGCGTCCGGATGCCTCTGTGACGCCTGTCTGCCTGTCGATGGACGCCGCAGAGCAATATTACGAAAGCGTTGGCCGCACATGGGAGCGCGCCGCCTATATCAAGGCCCGCGCCTGTGCGGGGGATGTGGCGGCGGGCGAGGCGTTCCTGCGCCGCCTGAGGCCCTTTATCTGGCGCAAACACCTTGATTTTGCAGCAATACAGGACGCCCATGACATGCGCCTGCGGATCCGCGCGCACAAGGGGCTGGGCGGCGCGATTGACCTGAAGGGTCACAACATGAAGCTGGGACGCGGCGGCATTCGCGAGATCGAGTTCTTTACCCAGACCCGCCAGATCATTGCGGGCGGGCGCGATGACACACTAAGGGTGCGTGGCACGGTCGAGGGGCTGGCGCGCCTGTCTGCCAAAGGCTGGGTGACGCCGCAGATCGCCGCCACGCTGACCGACGCCTACCGCCATCACCGCGAGGTCGAACACCGGGTGCAGATGGTGGGTGACGCGCAGACCCATGATCTGCCGGGGGATGCCGCCGGGTTTGCCCGTCTGGCGGCTTTCATGGGGCGCGACGAGGCTGCCTTGGCGCAAGAGTTGCGCGCGCGACTGGCCGAGGTGCATCAGCTGACCGAAGGCTTCTTTGCCCCGCCAGAGGCGAATGCCGCGCCCGCGTTGCCCGATGAGACGCGCCGGATCATAGACGGCTGGTCTCTGTATCCCGCGCTGCGCTCTGACCGGGCGGTGCAAATCTTCAAACGGCTGAAACCCGACCTTTTGGC
>CALGTJ010000466.1 GCA_937901435.1 uncultured Rhodobacter sp.
TTTGCCGATCTGACGGGGGATCGGTTCGCGATCCATATGGACGCCGGGGCCGCGCGCGCCATGGGGTTTCGCGACCGGGTGGCCCATGGCCTGCTGGTTCTGTCGCTTGTGGACGGACTCAAGAACCAGACGCCCGCGCAATTCGACGCGGTGGCGTCTTTGGGGTGGGACTGGACCTTTTCCGCCCCTGTCTTTGCGGGCGACCTGATAAGCGCGGTGATCACGGTAGAGGCCCTGCGCGCCACCTCAAACCCGGCGCGTGGAGTGGCGAGGCTGGCCTTTGACGTCACCAATCAGCGCCGTGAAACGGTACAAAAAGGCCAGAACACCCTGATGATCAAGGCCTAGATCGCTGGCAAAGTTTGGGGCCCAAACTACGGGCGTCACACCTCGATATCGCAGACGAAAACCCCCTCTGCGCCGCCCTCCAGCAGAGCCACGATGTCGCCACCGATGGCCTGATGCACAGGGTCGACCAGATAGGCATCGCGCACCGCCAGATCGCGAAAATCCAGCCAGAACATATCCAGAAACCCCCGCACCAAGGGCGTTTCGACAGAAATATTTGCGCGCGCCTGAAAGGCCAGAATGCCGTCGATATGGCCCGATAAACCCTCAAGGCGGGCATACAGACCCTGTATTGTGGCATCGCTGACGTCATCGCGAAACCGCAGGTAAACGCTATGTCGGATCATGGGATATCCTCTCTGTCAGGGGTCAGCCGTGAAACTTTGGCGGGCGTTTTTCCTTGAACGCGGCAAGGCCTTCGCTCAGATCCTTACCAGAGGCCGCGATCCGCGCGGCGAGGGATTCCAGCACGCGGCCCACCTCTTCGCCCTCGGCGGCGTTGATCAACATCTTGCTCAGTTCGGTGGCCAGCGGGCTGCGCGACAAAAGCCGCTGTGCCACGCTTTGCGCGGCGGCGATCCCCGTGCCGGTCTCTGCGACCTGATCGACCACCCCGGCAAGGCACGCCTCTTGCGCGCTCAGGATCTCGCCAAACACCGCCATCCGGCGCACGATCTGCGCGCCAAAGCGGCGCACGGTGCGTTGGGTGCCCGACCATCCGGCGATGATGCCAAGCCCGGCCTCTGGCTGGCCGATCTTGATATGCGCCTCGGCGATCCGATAATCTGCACAGGCCGCCAGTTCCAGCCCACCGCCCAAGGCATGACCGTTCAGCACCGCGATCACCGGCTGGCGCAGGCGGGCGAGACGATCAAAGGCGTCATGCCCGTCGCGCACCCAATGGCGGCCAAAATCCGCCGGGGGCTCGTCGCTCCACGCGGTGATGTCGCCTCCCGCGCAAAAGGCCTTGCCCACACCCGTCAGGATCAGCACGCCGATATCTTTGCGCCGCTCGATCTTGCGGCAGAGATCGCCGAGATCGTCGATCATCTCGGCGGTCAGCGCGTTCAGCTTGTCGGGGCGGTTGATCCGCAGGATGGCGACGTTGTCAGTCACGTCGAGTTGGAACAGGTCACCGCTCATCATGCTTTTGCCAGTGTCAGATTGATCGGGTCGGGGCGGAACAAGGCGGGGGGCATTTCGCGCAGGGTGTCGGCCACGGCCAGCGGGGTTGCGGCCTGATCCAGAATGTCGCGTTGCAGGTTCATCCCCGGCGCGATTTCCGTGACCACCAGCCGCCCCTCGCGCAGGCAGATCACGCAGCGTTCGGTAACATAGGTTACCTCTTGGCCCTGTGCCGTGGCGCGCGCGCCAGAGAACGACACCTGATCGACCGCCTCGACAAATTTGGCGATGCGGCCCTCTTGATCGATGCGCAGCTTACCGTCCTCTAGCCGCATCTTGGCCCCGGCGTTGAAATTGCCGGAAAACACGATCTTGCGGGCCCGCGCCGTGATATCGACAAAGCCCCCCGCCCCCGCCGTGCGATGGGGCACCGCCGAGAGGCGCGAGACATTGACCGATCCGTCCCGGCCCACCTCTAGAAAGGACAGCAGCGAGGCGTCAAAGCCCCCGGCCTGAAAATAGGAAAACTGATGCGGCGAGGCGACAAAGGCCTCGGCATTGGCGGCACATCCGAACTTGAAATCCAGCAAGGGAATGCCGCCAACCGCGCCCTGCTCGATCATCCATGTGACCGCCCCGTGCAGGCCTTCCTCTAGCAAGATCCTCGGCACATTGGCCGAAATGCCAAAGCCGATATTCACCGCCCAGCCGTCCCGCAACTCTTGTGCGACGCGGCGGGCGATCACCTTGCCGATGTTGAACTCTGTCAGCTCAAAGCTGTCCAGCGGGCGGATCAATTCGCCCGAAATCGCCGGGTCATAGGCGGTGGCGGTGGTCTGCAACTGCTCTGGCGCGACGACAATCGCATCGATCAGAATGCCCGGCACCCGAACGTCATGCGCCCGCAGCGTGCCGTTTTTGGCCACGCGTTTGACCTGCGCGATGACTGTGCCGCCATTGTTGCGCGCCGCCAGCGCCAGTTCCATTGCACCCAGATAAGCGCCTTCCTGTTCGAACGTCAGGTTGCCGCGCTCGTCTGCCGTGGTCGCGCGAATGATCGCAACATGCGGCGCTATCGCCTTGAAATACAACCAGTCTTCGCCATCAAACTCGCGCCTGCTGACAATCGCTTCGTCGCGCGCAGCGTCATTCATCGCGCAGCCCTCAAGGTCGGGATCGACAAAGGTCTGCATCCCCACTTTGGTCAGCACGCCGGGTCGTTTGCCTGCGCCCTCACGCAGCATATCATAAACGATGCCAGAGGGCACATTATAGGCCTTGACCTGATTGGCCACGATCATCTGCCAGATCAGCGGTGGCTCTGCCTTGGTCGGGCCCGACGGGTAGGAACCGGCGATAATGCGCGCCAGCATCCCCGGCTTGGCGATGTGGTCGATGCCCTTGCTGCCGAACATATCCCCCGCCGCAATCGGATGCACCGTCGTCAGGTTCCGCGGCGCGCCCTCGGTCTCGAACCGCGCGCCCAAAGCCGCAAGCACCGCATCCGGACAGCACAGCCCGCTCGACGAATTCACCGCAACAATCGCGTCGTCAGGCACAAGCCGAACCGCCGCCTCAAGCGAAAGAACCTTCGTCATGCTCAACTGCCCTCTTAGTAACTGAATAGTTATATCATAATATGCCGCGATCCAGCCCCGCAAGCAAGACCAAATTCCATTTCCAATTGACACAAGTAACCCGTTGGTTACAAATATTCCGAAAGGAGACGCAAATGACCATTTATTTCGAAAAGACCTACCAAAGAAGCTTTGGCACATTTCCCCTGAAAGGCCCAGAGTTGCACAGGGCCATTCAACAGGCCGCCGAGGTCGGATATCGCGCGTTCGATACGGCGCAAATGTATGAAAATGAGGCAGAAACCGGCGCGGCACTGAAAGACACCGGGATTGACCGGGATGATCTGTGCATCACCACCAAGGTCAATATCTCGAACTTCACCGAGGCGGCCTTTCTTCCCTCTGTCGTGCAATCCCTCAAGGATTTGCAGATCGAGCAGGCCGATGTTCTGTTGCTGCACTGGCCCGCCCCCGATGGCAATATCGCGCCCGCGCTGAAGCTGTTGGAACAGGCCGCGCAGCAGGGTCTGGCACGGCACATCGGCATCTCGAATTTCACCGCTCAGATGATGCGCGACGCGCGGACACACATCGACACGCCGCTGGTCACCAATCAGGTCGAGTTTCACCCGCTTTTGAATCAGGACATCCTTTTGGCGGCGGCAACCGAAACCGGCATTCCGCTGGCCTCTTATTGTTCGGTGGCGCGCGGCGCGGTCTTCAAATATCCGCTGTTCGGTGAAATCGGCGCGGCCTATGGCAAATCCGCCGCCCAGATCGTGCTGCGCTGGATCCTGCAAAAGGGCGTCAGCATCAACACCATGTCCACCAAGCGCGCCAATATCGCCGCGAATTTTGACGTTATGGGTTTCACGCTGTCCTCGATTGACATGGACCGGATCGAGGCGCTGACCGCGACGGGCTATCGCATTGTGGGCAAAGACCTTGTGCCTTTCGCGCCGGACTTTGACTAAGGAACCATCGGGGAGGCGCATTGGCCGCCCCATGTCGGGGAGGATTTTGGACTGGCCTGCGCCCTATTTATTCCCCCGGATCATATCCGCCGCCTTTTCCCCGATCATGATCGTGGGCGCATTGGTGTTGCTGCCGATCAGGCTGGGCATGATCGAACTGTCGCAAATCCGCAGCCCGTCGATGCCATGCACCCGCAACTGCGGATCCACAACGGCCATGTCATCCGTGCCCATTTTACAGGTGCAGGTCGGGTGATATGACGTTCGGCCATACTGACGGGCGTAGGCCTCGTAGTCAGCCTGAGTTTGCACAGATGCGTCGGGAAAGCGGATCTTGCGCAGGTGTTTTTGCAGCGAGGGCTGGCTAAAAATCTCTCTGGAGATCTTGATGCCTTCGACAGAGGTTTTCAGATCATCCGGGTGGCTCAGAAAATTCGGATCGACCACAGGCTTTGCCGCCGGATCATCAGAGCGCAGCCGCACCGTGCCGCGTGATTTGGGGCGCACGGCGTAGCTGTTCAGCGTGATCCCCGACGCGCCCTTGGGTACACTGGGCACGCCCGCTTCTGCCCCTGCCCCCGCAAGAAAGTGAAATTGCAGGTCGGGCACATCGCCGGACCGCTTTGCATACCAGAACGCCCCGCCCTCGACCACATTCGAGGTCACAGGCCCGCTGCCAAACAGGTAATACTGCGCCGCCGCCCAGACCATCCAATGGGGTTTGTTGTATTTATCAAGGCTATCGTGGCCCTTGAGTTGGCCCACAATATCAATGCCGAAATGGTCGTGCAGGTTTTCGCCCACGCCTTTCAGCTCGTGCACCACATCGACGCCAACCTCGCGCAGGTGATCGGCGCGACCAATACCCGACAGCATCATCAACTTGGGCGTGCCGATGGCCCCCGCCGTCACCAAGACCTCGCTGTTGGCGGTTGCGATGGTTTTTGCGCGCGATGTCTGGCTGTATTCCACACCCGTCGCGCGCCCGTTCTCGATGATAACCCGATGCACCAGACAGCCGGTCTCGACCGTCAGGTTGGCCCGCGTCATCGCCGGGCGCAAATAGCCCACCGCCGCAGAACAGCGTTTGCCGTTCTTGGTGGTGGTCTGATAGAGGCCAGAGCCTGCCTGCACCTGCCCGTTGAAATCGGAGTTATAGGGGATGCCCATCTCTTGACAGGACTGCACAAAAGCGCGCGTCATCGGGTTCGGGCTGGGGATGTTGGACACGCCCAACTCGCCGTCGGTGCCGTGCCAGTCCCCGGACAGGATCGTATTGCCTTCGGATTTCAAAAAGTATTTCCGGATGTCCTTGAAGGCCCAGCCCGTTGCGCCCTCGTCCTGCGCCCAGCGGTCATAATCCACCGGGTTGCCGCGCGTGAACACCTCTGCGTTGATCGAGGATCCGCCACCGATCACCCGCGCCTGAGCATAAGGGATCTCGCGCATGTTGACGTGTTTTTGCGGCGCGGTGGTCAGACCCCATGTCAGCGGGCCGGTTGTCATCTTGGCAAAGCCTACCGGCATATGGATCAGGGGATGCCAATCCTTGCCACCCGCCTCCAGCAGCAGCACACGGCAGCTTCGGTCCTGGCTCAGCCGGTTCGCCAGCACACAGCCCGACGACCCGCCGCCCACAATAATATAGTCGTAACCCCGTGCCATGTTATTCAACCCAATGACTTTGCTTGCCGATCTTTATTTGCACTGACGTTAGCTGCGTGTAGGCCTCGACGCCAGACATGCTGCCCGTTTCAGGCCCGTTTCAGGCCCGTTTCAGGATGTGGGATCCAGACTGGTGCGCCAGTCGTTCCAGCCGCCATCGACGGACGACGGGGCCGCGTGCCATTCCGGCATCGCCTTGCCCGTCGCGGGATCGCGGGCGGGAATGGGCAGGGTCATGATCCGTTTGCAGGCGCGCTTGTAATCTTCGTCACTCAGGAACGCCTCTTGGATGTCGTCCCAATCGCGCCCGTCGGGATAGCCGCCGCACATGTGGATGTCGCCCGACTGGCGGATCATTTCGTGGCTGACCCCGGCAGGCATCACGATCACATCACCCGCCTCGATCCGCAGGTTGGTCCAGCCGCCCTCTCCCACGGACAGGCGAAACTCCATCCAGCCGTTCGCGCAGCCCAGACACTCGTGCGTTGTGGAATGGAAATGCGCGTATTCATAGACGCCCGAATAATCCCAGTTGTTGGACCAGCCGTTGTCGCGAAACCGGGCCTTGACCGCCTCTGCCCCGCCGCCGGGAATGGCGTTTCGATGCACCAGCAGCGGAAAACGAGAGTTCGGGATCTTGCCCTGTGGCGTCGAGGAATAGCTCTCTGTGGTCATGGGGTATGCTCCATCGTGATGTGGGTTTTCAGATCGGCGGGGCGGTCGGCGTAGCTGTCAAAGGCTGCCTGTATATCGTCCAGAGGATAGCTGGCCCGCGTGAAGGCCTCTGCCTTGATCCGCCCATGCGTTAGCAAGGTCAGCGCGTGATGCATGTCCTGCCCCATGGCCTGAACATAAAGCGCCGGACTGCCCACGCTTTCAATCACCAGATCCCTGCCACAGATCCCGACACGGGCGATCTTTATCAGCGCTTCGCCCAGCCCCAGTTTCGGGACTGCAAGGGGCTTGATCTCAAAGCGACCGGGTCTGGTCAGAACGGCGGCTTTCATCATGGGCGCTATTTCACCGTCCCCATCTTTGAGCGATCTATGGTCAGCGCAATCGCAACAATCAGGATGATGCCAAAGACCATCTGCTGCATCGTGGCGTCAATTTCGAGGTAGACCATCGCGGTGCGGATCACGACGACGATCAGCGTACCGACTAGCGTGTTCATCACACCGCCGACCCCGCCTGTCAGCGGCGTGCCCCCCACCAGAACCGCGACAATTGCG
>CALGTJ010000467.1 GCA_937901435.1 uncultured Rhodobacter sp.
GGGCTGGGCATCGTGCTGGCGGGCGCGGTTCTGCCGCTGATGCTGGACGCGCTTGGCCCTGCGGCATGGGCGACGGGATGGCTGGTGATCGGCGCGATCAGCCTGTGTTTCATGCCCTTGTGCCTCTGGGCGGCGCTGCAATTGCGCCCGACACTGGCCCTGGCGGGCAAACCCGTGGCTTTGCCCCTGCGCGCGATGTTTCCCGAAATGGCAGGCTATGCGGGCTTTGGCCTTGGCTATATCGTCTACCTCACCTTTCTGTCGGCATGGATGACCGAGGGCGCGTCCAGCGCGGGGTTCATCGCAATGGTCTGGGTGCTGCTCGGCCTGTGCATCTGCGTCTCGCCGCTGGTCTGGCGACCGATCCTGATGCGCTCGGCGTCCGGCGTGCCGCTGGCGATGATCCTGACCGGGATCGCCATTGGATCGGCCCTGCCAGTCTTGCTGCCGGACCTGCTGCCGGGCGGCGCGATATTGCTGATCTCGGCGGCGATCTTTGGGCTTTGCGTGTTCATGGCCCCCGGCGCGGTGACCAATTTCACCCGCCAGAACCTGCCCGCAGAAAGCTGGGGACGCGCGATTGGCCTTTATACACTGATCTTTGCCGTGGCGCAGACTGTCGGCCCCTACGGCGCGGGGCTGATCGGGGACATGTTCCACAGCATCGGGTATAGCCTGCTGCTGGCGGCGGGTCTGCTGCTGATCGGGGCTATGTTTGCCCTGTTCCAAAAGCCGCTTCGCGCTGGCACAGGATCGCGCTGAGCGTTTCATTATAAGGCGTCGCCAGCCCTAGGTCGCGCCCCATCACAGGCACCATTCCGTTGATCGCCTCCAGTTCAGACACCCGCCCCGCCATGTGATCCAGCAGCATCGAGGGGCGCGCGTGCGGCATCCCCGCGCCAAAGGCGGTGACATAGGCCACCGGGTCGTCAAAGGACAAAGGCACACCCTTGGCCTGCGCGATTGCATAGGCCTCTTGCATGGCCCCAAGCGCGATCTGCCAGTGCTCTGGCGTGGACATCAATGCGCCCACGGTGGCGTTGAAGATGGTGCAGGGCGCGCTGAAGGTGACGTTGCAGAGGAACTTTTCCCAGATCAACTGGGTGATGTTCTCAAAGGCTTTCGCGTTGAAGCCCGCCCCCTGCCAGACCGTTTCGATCTGGCGCAGACGGTCGGTGAGGCCGCCGTTGATCTCTCCGATCCTTATCAGTTTCATGGCGTTGTGATGGGCGTGGCCGGGGCCCTTCATCGAGGCGCCAAAGCCATCGGCGACACCCAGCAGGACATTCGCCGCAGACATATGCTGCGCAATGCGATCGCCCGCGCCAAGCCCGTTCTGGATCGTCAGCACCAGCGCATCCGGTCCGATCACAGAGGCGGCCTTTTGCGCCGCAGGCCCCACGCCAGAGGCCTTGGTCGCGATCAGGCACAGATCGCATTCACCCACCTCGCGAATGTCCGTGGTGGCGTGGATCGTCGTCACCGTGCGATCCCCGCTGGCCCCCTCGACGCGCAGACCTCGCGTGTTGATCGCCTCGATATGGGCGGCCCATGTGTCGACGGCCCAGACCTCATGCCCGGCATTGGCCAGCAGGCCCGCATAGATCGATCCCATGGCCCCGACGCCAATCACTGCGATTTTCATGACGCTATACTCTTCATCGGGCACGCATCCTTTCAGCAGGCAGATAGATGTCAAAGCTTGCCCTGATATCCTGTTCCACCGCGGCGGAGATATGGCTGGGAAAATGCCGCGCGAGGGTCTCTGTCACCGTCTTGCGGGCAGAGCGGTTGATATTGGGCGCGCCACTTGCAATCCACGCCTCTGGCGCTTGGCGGTCGGCGTGGGCAGGATAGACGAAATCGGATTTCATCCGCGCGTAGGTGTCTGCATGTCCCAAAAAATGCCCCTCTCCACGCACGATCTGTGCGATGACTTCGGTCGACAGGGTCGCCGCGCTGACCTCTATGCCTTGGGCCGATTGCAGGATCGCGCCCAGCATGTCGTTGTCGATCACATAGGCCTCGAACGAGGTCGCCATCAGCCCGGCCTGCGTGCCCGCCGCCTGCGTGATCAGATTGGCCCCGGCCTGCGCCGCCATCGTGACGGCCAGCGCCTTTTCATAGCCCGATTGCGCATCGGCCAGCTTGCTGTCCGTGGCCCCGGCGATGGTGGAATTGGGCAGGTCGTAATAGCGCGCTATTTGCGTGGCAGCAGCGGTCAGCACGGCCTGTTCGCCGCCTCCGCCCGCCATCCCGCCAGAGCGCAGGTCGGTCACCATGGGCCGCGCGCCGTAGATCGCCCGCACCTCTGGGTCCAGAACCCAGGCAAAGACCATGCCCGCCAGCGTTTCCGCATTGGTCTGCGCCAGACAGCCCGCGATGGTCACCGGGCTGGAGGCCCCCATTTGCCCAAAGGTATTGACCATGACCGGCAGACCCATCTTGACAGCTTTCGCCATCACTGCGCAGGCCTCACCGTCAAAGCGCAGAGGGGGCACCGCGTGATTGATGTTCAGCGACAGAAAGGGTTTGGCGCGAAACGCCTGTTCAGAGCCCGCCAGCATGTAACACATCCGGGCGATTTCAACGACATGGTCCGGATGACTTGTGCTGACCATCACATGTTTGCCGGTCCCGGCCAGCGAGGCAAAGGCGGTGTTCACATCCAGATCCCGCGTGTTGGCCATGTCGCCGGCAATCATCGAGCGCGAGAAAAAGCGCACGTGGTCCAGCGTATCCACCAGCCGCGCCGCGTCATAGAGATCGGCCAGCGTCGCCTTGCGATAGGTGCCGTCGGTCATGTCGACGATATTGGGCGAGGCCCCGCCAGAACCTGCGTGCACCTGCGCGCCGCTGAGGTCCAGATCCTGCCCCGGCGTGCGCCCATAAAGGGTAAAGCCCCGGTGAAATCCGGCCAAAGCCCGTGTCACAAGGGCCTTGGGAAACAACAGCCGCCCGTCGTCGCTGAGCGTGCCGCCCTGCGCGAGGATCGCCTCTGTCACCACAGTAGGGGCACCACTGATGCCGATCTGGTCGAGGATCTCCAGCGAGGCGGCGTGGATCTGCGCCAGATCGCTTTCGCTGAGAGGTTTCAGGCGGCCGGCCTCTGGGGCTTTGCGCCTGTGATCCTGCGGCGCGTCCGTCGCCTCATTGCGTCGCCCCCGAGAGCGCCGGCGCGGGCCGGTGTCCGTGGTCGCCTCTTTTGTCGCGTCGATTGCATCGTCCATCGGCAATACCCATTCCTGACGCGGTCACATTGGCGGCGCGACCCAGTCTCGACAAGTGACTAATCTGCGTATTATGAGTAAAGAAAACTGTAGCCATGGGACAGGCGTCAGATGCTAATGACACCAAAAAGACTGCCGCTGACGGTGCTGCGCACTTTCGAGGTCGCGGCCCGCAGGCTCAGTTTCAAGGATGCCGCCGAAGAGCTTTGCGTCAGTGCGGCTACCGTCAGCAACCAGATCCGCGAGTTGGAGCGCGACTGGAACTGCAAGCTGTTCATCCGCAAGACGCGCGCGGTGGTGCTGACGGACGAGGGGCGTTCGCTGAGTGCTGTGCTGACGCGCGCCTTTGACGATATCCGCGCCGAGATCGGATCGCGGGGCAAGACCTCGCGCAAGACGGTGACGCTGGCGGTTGGTCCGATCTTTGGCGCGCGCTGGCTGGTGCCGCGACTGGGGCTGTTTCGCCAGAGCCTGCCCAACATCGACCTGATCCTGCGCGACAGCCCAAGGATCACGGATGCGGTGATGATGGACACCCATCTGGCCGTGGATTGGGGCGAGGGGAATTGGTCGGGGCTGCAAACCCATCCGATGATGGACATCACCTATGCCCCGGTGCTGAGCGCAGGGCTGTTGCGCGCGCGTGGCGGATTAGAGCACCCGCAGGATCTGGCGGGCTTTCCGATCATTCACCAGCGCGACCGATCTGAATGGCGGGCGTGGCTGGCCCATGCGGGCTGCGCGAATATGGCGATCAAGGACGAAACCACGATCACCGATTCCAACACCGTGATGCAGGCCGCGATCGAGGGGCAGGGGGTGAGCCTTGGCATTTTTCCCTTTGTGCAGGCCGAAGTCGATAGCGGGCGGCTGGTGAAACCCTTTGCGCTGGACTTGCACCCCAGCCGCTCTTTCTACCTGCTCGCCAAGCCCAGCAGTGCCCGCACACCAGAGGTCGCAGCGGTCATTCGCTGGCTGCTGGATCAGGCAGAGTAGTCTGTTTTACAGGCTTAAGGCGGTTTCACAGGCCTTGCCGTCGCGCGCGCGCGTGATGTGATAGGCCAAGGCGCCGGGTTCAGCGGCACAAATCCGCAAGGGGCCGTTTGCGTCAAACAAGACAGCCATCGCGTCGTCTATTGCATGGGTGGCGGGCATGGTCTGATCCGCGACGGCGCGATGCAGCGCCGCGCGCCGCTCGGTTTCGGTGGAATAATGCGGACAGGCCCCGCCCTTGATCAGCCCAAGCCCGCGCAGGGCGCGCATGGGGCCGCCGGTGCCATCGTTGAACAGGAACCGCTCGAACCAGCAGACGGCC
>CALGTJ010000468.1 GCA_937901435.1 uncultured Rhodobacter sp.
TCACCCGGAGATTACGCCGCCTTCAAATTTCCACCACCTTCGCGACACGACCGTTTGTAGACCGACTGCCATGGGGCGACATGGTCGTCCTCTGTGCCTACGGCAAAGATCGGCACAGAGATATCAGAGACGGCGATGGATTTATTGCCCACATCATAACGCCCCTCGGCCAGATCATTGTTCAGGATCAGCTTGCGCAGGTATTCGGAATGCATCCGAGCGGGCATACGGGTGCCGTCGCCGTTCCACGCCATCAGATCAAAGGGCACAGGACGTTCGCCCAACAGATAGCTGCGGATCGCAGGGGCCCAGATCAGATCACGGGCGCGCAGCATCGCAAAGGCCCCCGCCATCTGATCGGAAGAAAGATAGCCCTTTTCGGCCATCATGTCTTCGATCAGGGTGACTTCGCTGTCGTTGATGAACAGGCGCAACTGCCCCGCGCGGGTGAAATCGACCTGCGCGGCCAGCATGGTCACAGAGGCAAGACGCGCGTCCCCGTCGCGCCCCATGGCCGCTGCCGCAATCGCCAACAGCGTGCCACCAAGGCAATAGCCAACCGCGTGAAGCTGCGGCGCAGAGGTGATCGCAAGGGTGGCCTCTATCGCCGCCATCACCCCAAGCACGCGGTAATCCTCCATGCTGAGGGTGCAGTCGCTGGCGTCGGGGTTTTTCCACGACACAATGAACACGGTATAGCCCTGTGCCACCAGAAACCGCACCATGGAATTCTGTTCCGAGAGGTCGAGGATGTAATACTTCATAATCCACGCAGGCACGATCAGGATCGGGTCCGGGTGCACGGTGTCTGTGGTGGGGCTGTACTGGATCAACTCGATCAGGTCGTTGCGAAACACCACTTTTCCGGGGGTCGTGGCCAGATTGCGCCCAACCTCAAAGGGTTGATCCGCTGCGGGCTGCACCAAGGAAGGCTGAACTGCGCCGGTCTGCCTGGCGAAATCCTCTGCCAGATTTTTGGCCCCCTGCACCAGATTTTGACCGTGGCTGGTTATGGTGGCAGAGATCACATCCGGATTGCTTGGCGCAAAATTGCTGGGCGAGGCGGCGTCCGTCATCAGGCCCGTCACAAAGGCCATCAGGTTTTCATGGGCGGGTGTCACACCATGCACACCCGTCATCGCGTCCTGCCACCATTGCCACGTCTGTTGCTGCGCTGTCGCCAGAACGTTGAACGGGTAGGCGCGCCAGGCGTCACTGGCAAAGCGGGGGTCGGTGCTGGGATTGGGGCTGGGATTGGGGCTGGCATCAGGTGCGGGCAGGCCAAGGCTGACCGCCGCAAGCGTCTGGAGGTTTCTCAGCGCCTGTTCAAACAGGTGCAATTGCTTGCCCGGAGAGGCGGATATATGCGTGGCCCAATCCATCCATGCCTCTGCCAACACAGAAGGAGACAGCCCCGCCGTCGCCTTTGCAAGGCTGGCGTGTGCCACATGGTCCAGCGTGTCGTAGAGCGAGGCGGGCTGTAACAAGCCCAAGGGTTTTACTGGATCTGCGCCCTCTGAATAGTCAATCGGCAGGGGGGTGGTCGCTGGAGTGGGGGATCTGGTCTCTTTTGGGTCCAACATGACATCTCCTTGGCGGGATGGTGGGAAAGGCGCATCGCAGATATCGAGTCTAGCGTCTTTGCTGCGGCGCAGCATTGATCTGGGTTAGCCAGAGTGCTGCGTTTCAGGGTTCTGATTGCCGCCCAAATTCCCTCTGCCCCAATTACCTCTGCCCAAATTACCTCTGACCTGATCCCGCCCCGGCCTGCGTCCCTGTGCCAAGCTCGATGATCTCTGCCGTAATCGCCTCTTGGCGCACCCGGCGCAGGGTCGCCTGAAACGTCTCTAATTCCTGCGCAATCTGCGAGCCTGCTGCCGACATGGCCTGCATTCTGGCCTCGTTTTCTGCGGCAAAAGCGTGCAGCGCGGCCTTGCAGACCTGCGCGTTCAAATAATCCTGTCCCAGCGCGGCGATCAAAGTGTCGTCCGCCAGTTGTGTCAGGGGGCGGTCCATTGCCCCGGCGGGGCGATCCCCCAGATCCAGCGGAAACAGGCGATGGCGCACAACAGAGGCGTGGCCCGTGTGCCAGCCCGTATAGAGCACGTCCAGAGCGTCGATATGCCCCGCTGCCACGGCGGCATAAATCGCGTGGGTGATCTGATCTGCCAGCTTGGGCAGGCCGTGCGTGTGCGATGGCATTGGCGCGCTCCACTGTGGGGACAGGCCCCGCGCCGTCGCAATAGACAGACCGCGCGTGCCGATCAGGAACAGCCTTGCCGGATCGGGTTCCGTGTCGAGGCTGTCGAAACTGTCGAGCATCCGTTCGCTGAAGGCCCCGGCAAAGCCCTGTTCGGCGCAAAAGACCAGCAGGCCGGGTTTGTGGTTGCTGCGGTCGCTGGGGCCGTTCCGGGCAAAGCGCGCGGGATCCTTGGGAAGGATCAGCGCCATGGCACGGGCAATGGTCGCTGCATAGCTGTCGACGGCCCCGAGCTGGGTGCGGGCCATATGGGCGCGCGCGGCGGCCATTCCCTTCATCGCATTCACCACCGCACCCAGATCGCGCAGGCCCTCGATCCGTGCACTGATATCGGCCAGCCGTTCGGTCATGAGATGCCTTGCGTGTTTTTTACTGGGCCCGTGTCTTTTACGGCCTCTTTTAATAGGCCTGTTTCCGGGATCACCTGTGCGCGACTCGCCGAATCCGACGTCGAAACCGTCCCCAGAACCGTCCCCGCAAGCGTGGTCAGCGCCGTCATCAGATTGCTTTGTGTCGCCTCATCCAGCCCTTTGTCTCTGGCCAGCGCGCGCTGCATCTCGGGGGGGAAGTCATCCAGAACGCCGGGCAAGCCTGCGCGGAATTTTTCGATGGCCCGTCGCGGCAGTTTGTCCAGCACGCCGGATTGCACGGCGCGCATCAGCGCGACCTCATCCATCAGCCGATAGGGCATGTGTTGCGACTGGCGTAGCGCCTCGCGGATGCACCCGCCTCGGGTCAGTTGTTCGCGCACACGCCCATCCGGCATCCCGCCAAAGCGGGTAAAGACCTCTAGTTCCAGAAACTGCGCATAGTCCAGCCGCAAGGATCCGGCGGCGGCGCGCAGGCTAGGGGCCTGCGTCTTGCCGCCGACGCGACTGACGCTGCGGCCCACATCGACGGCAGGTTTCTGGCCCTGATGGAACAGCGCCGCGTCCAGCACGATCTGCCCGTCCGTGATCGAGATCAGATTGGTTGGGATATACGCCGACAGGTTGCCCGCCACGGTCTCGGCAATGGGCAGCGCGGTCAAAGACCCGCCCCCCCGCGCTTGTGACAGTTTGGCGGCGCGTTCCAGCGGGCGTGCATGGATATAGAACACATCGCCCGGATAGGCTTCGCGCCCCGGCGATTGATGGGTCAGCAGAGCAATCTCGCGGTGCGTTGCGGCATGTTTGGACAGGTCGTCAATCACGATCAGCGCGTGCTGGCCCTTGTCGCGGAAATATTCCGCCATGGTTATCCCCGCATAGGGCGCGATCCACTGCAAGCCGGGTGCCTCTGACGATCCGGCAACAACGACGATACAGCGTGCAAAATTGCCCTGCGCCTGCAGCGCGTCAATGGCGCGGCGCACGCTGGAGGTTTTCTGGCCTACTGCCACATAGACACAGATCATATCGCTGTCGCGCTGGGCAATGATCGCATCCACACCCAGCGTCGTCTTGCCCGTCGAATGATCGCCAAGGATCAACTCTCGCTGGCCGCGCCCCAGCGCAAAGAGCGTATCCACGACGGTGATCCCGGTCTGAACCGGCTCGCTGACCAGATCGCGCTCTATGATAGAGGGGGCTGCGCGTTCAATGGGCAGATGTGCTTGTGCGCTCACCAGTCCCTTATCATCCATCGGGCGGCCCAGCGGATCGATGATCCGCCCCAGCAGGGCCTCGCCCACCGGGACATTGACCACTTCGCCGGTGCCAAAGACCGCATCGCCCGCCTCGATCATAGTGGCCCCGTCCAGCAGGACACAGCCGATCCGATCCGGGTCCAGCACGCGGGCAAAGCCGACCTGACACCCTCAAAGCGCAGCACTTCGTCCAGCCGCACATCGGGCAGACCAGAGATCATCGCGACCCCGTCACCGATCTCTTCGACCCGGCACCGGCTTTGGCCGCGCGCACGGAATGTGGCAGAGTGCAGCGCCGCGCGTGTGGTCTCGACCCAGGAGCTGGCCTGGCCGCATGAGCTGGTCTCTTTGTCCGTGTCACGCGGCATGATGCACCGCGTTGCGCAGTTGGGTCAGATCGGCGCGCCAGCTGTTGTGCAGAACGAAATGCGGGCTGCGCAGGTCCAGCCCGCCAATCAGGTCAGGATCGACGCTAAAGCGCAGTGTGGGTTCGCCGCCAAGCGCACCCGTCAGCGCGCTTCGGATGGCCTCTTGCCGGGGGCGGACCTCGGTCGGGGTCAGGATTTCTATCCCACCGGGATCGTCAAGCAATGCGGTGCGGGTTGTGGCGGGCAGGTTTGTGATGGCCTCGACCAGATGGGCCAGAAATTCGGCTTGCACGGCTGGGCCGTTCAGACGCGCCAAAAGGTGGGCCGTGATTTCCAGCGCCAGATCAGTGGCTTGGCTGGCATTGGCCTTGTGCGCGCGCTTTTTGTCCTGCGCGATGTTGGCGCGGGCGCTCTCCAGCATGGCGTCGGCCTTGCGCTGTGCATCGGCCAGCACGGCCTTGGCGGCGGCCTCTGCGTCGGCCTTGGCCGCCTCCAGCAGGTCGGCGCGCTGTGCGGCGATGTCGGCTTGCGTCCGTGTTGCCTCTGCCAGCGCGGACTCGGCCCTGACCTGCGTGGCCTCTGCCGCCTCGATCACCGCATTTGCCACCTCTTGCCGGTTGGCGATGGCCGCCGCAATGGGCCGCCAAAAGACACGCGACAAAAGCCAGATCAGGATCAGGACGTTGACGGCTTGCAGCCCGATCCCCCAAAAGTCGAGTGTCATCGGCTCAGGCCAGCAACGGGTTGGCGAACAGCAAAAGCAGCGCAATCACAAGACAATAGATCGCCGTGGTCTCGATCATTGCCAGACCGACGAACAGCGTGCGCGAAATCGTATTGGCCGCCTCGGGCTGGCGCGCAATGGCATCCATCGCGGCGGCCACGGCCCGACCCTCTGCAAGGGCAGGGCCGATCGCGCCAAAGGACACGGCAAAGGCCGCGCAGAAGATGCTGGTAATAGCGAGATAATCCATCAGGGATCCTTTTTTATTGGGGAAGAGAGGGGTTCCTTGGTCTCGAACTGGCCGTCCTCAACCGTCGAGGTGATAAAGACCATCGCCAGAATCGCGAAAATATAGGCCTGTACCAGCCCGGTCAGCAGATCCAGCGCCATCAGCGGGATTGGGACCAGCAGACCCGCCAGCGAGGCGACAATGCCGATCACGAAGACGCCGCTCATGACATTGCCAAACAGGCGCACGAACATGGAAAACACCCGCGTCAGGCTTTGCAGGATGTTGAGCGGGATCATCACCGGATTGGGGGCGGCAAAGGATCGAAGGTATCCGCCAACCCCGTCGCCCCGCACGCCAAACCAGATCACCGACAGAAACACCAGCAGCGCAAGAGCGGCGTCGGTTTCCCGTTGCGCAGTTGGCGGCTCGATGCCGGGGACCAGCGACGACCAGTTGGCCACAAGGATAAACAGGAACAGCGTGCCGATAAAGGCCCGGTATGGCGCGGGTCTTGCGCCACTGGTCTGGACGATCTGGCTGTCCAGCGTGGCCACCACCAGTTCCAGCGCGGCCTGCCATCGGCTGGGCCGCAGGGCAAGCTGGCGGGTCAACAAAAAGCTACCGACCCCCAGCAGGGCCATGATCGCCCATGTGGTCACAACCGCCTGAGTGATCGGAATTGGCCCGATCTGCGCCAAAACGACAGAGGACAGGGGCGAGTCCATCAGCCGGCCCTGCGCATCTGGGCAAGCAGCAGCGCCTTGGCGACCAATACGCCCGCCAATGCCGTGATAAGGGCCAGTCCGCCCGCAAGCACAGCCAGATAAAAGCCTGCCGCCAAAAAGGCGAGCCGCCCAAGGGTCAGGGCCAGACCCAACAAAGGCTGGCCTCCTGCAACGATCAGATTGGCGGTCTGTCGTAAGGCCAGAAAATACGCAAACCCCAGCGCCAGACCACCCAGAAAGCAGGCAGCAAGGGTCACGGACAGGGGGAGGGTGCTAACGTCGATCATCGTGCGTTCATCCATTTCCACGCCGTCCAGCCGCCAAGGCAGAGGCCGACCATCATCAGGGGCGCGCTCCAGAAAATGTCGCTGCCATGGCGCGCATCAAGCCAGCGACCCAAAAACAGCCCCACCAGCGTCGGGGTCACAAAGATCCATCCAAGAACGCCGATCTGCGCCAGTCGACCGCCCACAGACATATCGCCCTCGCGCAGCCATTGCGCGTGTCGGTCCCGGCGCAAACGGGCCTGCGCGACCAGTGGGTCGTCTTGCTGCGCGTCTTCTGGTGGTGGACCTGCTGCTGGTGCGTCCTCGGGGGGTGGGCCAGCTTTTGGCAAGACTGTTTCCGGATCGGTCAATGGAACTCTCCTGCATTTGCGCCTGCGCCAAGGCGGCTGACAATGCGGCGGATCGCGTTGAATTGCAGCCGCATGGCCTCTGTGTGCTGGGTGCGTTCGGTGTCGTCGTCAGAGCGGAACCGGGCCAGAACCACGGCATCCAGCGTGGCCAGATCCTTACCCGGCACGGCCTCGCGGGTCGCAATGTCGATCTGCCCAATAGGGTCGATGGTCATCACACCGCCGCGCAGGGCGCAGAACCGCTCTGCGTCAGTCACGCGCCAACTGACGATTGAGACCGTTAAGGCGGTCACAAAAGGGGCATGGCCGGACAGGACACCGAACCCGCCGCTGGCGTCCTCGGCCTGCAAGGCCAGAATGTCCTCGTCTACGACGACCGACAGAGGGGTTATGATCCGCAGCCTCACAAGAGCCTCACGACGGGGTATGAGCGCTGCGAGGTTTCGTCGAAAACTCAGTGTCAGCCAGTGATTTCGTGTCAGCCTGTGATTTTGCGGCGGTCTCTTTGTGTCGTGCATCCTCAAAGGTTGCGATCATATAGAGAGAGCTTTCCGCCCAATCGTCGGCGTCCCCGTTCAGAATGGCGCGGCATCCTGCAAGGGTCTGGGCCAGCGGCACAGAGGCGCCGGGCAGGCCGGTAAAGGCCTCTGTGACCATGAAGGGCTGGGTCAGGAACCGCTGCAGGCGTCGGGCCCGTTTGACGACCAGTCGATCTGCGGTGCCCAGTTCTTCGACCCCCAGCAGCGAGATGATATCGCTTAACTCGCGAAAGCGGGCCAGCGTCTGACGCACGGCCTCGGCGGTCAGGTAATGGTCCTCTCCGACCACCAGAGGGTCCAGTAGCATCGATGACGAGGCGAGCGGATCGATGGCGGGATAGAACCCCTCTGCTGCCTGCGCGCGTGACAGGACGATCACGCAATCCATATGGCTGGAAATCGTCGTCACGGCCGGGTCGGTGAAATCATCGGCGGGCACATAGGCCGCCTGAATGGCCGTCACCGCAGAGCCCGCAACAGAGGCGATGCGTTCCTGCAACCCGGCAACCTCTGTCGCAAGGGTCGGCTGATACCCGACCCGCGAGGGCATCCGTCCCAGCAGGCTGGACACTTCGGCCCCTGCCTGTACGAAACGAAATACGTTATCCATTAGTAACAAGACGTTCGTGTGGTTTTGATCGCGAAAATATTCCGAGATCGCCAGTGCGGTCAGGGGCGTGCGCCAGCGTGCGCCGGGGGGTTCGTTCATCTGGCCGTAGACCAACACTGTGCGCTCCAGAACATCCGAGTCGCGCATTTCGGTTAGCAGTTCGTGGCCCTCGCGTGATCGCTCGCCAACCCCGGCAAAGACCGAAATGCCATCGTATTTCTCGACCATGGCGCGGATCAGTTCCATCACCAGCACCGTCTTGCCCACGCCCGCACCGCCAAACATCGCGGCTTTGCCGCCCTGCGCCATGGGGGTCAGCAGGTCGATCACCTTGATCCCGGTTTCGAAGACCTCTGTGGTGCGGGTCTGATCCTTGAGCGGGGGCGGATTCGCGTGGATGGACCGGCGCGGACTGCCGTTTGGCAGGGGCGGGCCGTCGTCTTTGGGGTGGCCGACCGCATCCAGCAGCCGACCAAGGATCTCGGGGCCGACGGGCACCGTGATCGCACCGTTACTCGCGCGCACCGGACCCCCCCGCGCCAGCCCAGCGGTGGATTGAAAAGCGACGGCGCGCAGGTGGGTCAGGTCCAGATGGCTGTGGACTTCGAGGATCAGAGGGGTCGGTCGATCCCAATCGACGAACAAAGCGGTATTGATGGGGGGCAGATGGGCAGTCTCAAAAACCACATCCACCACCGCGCCCCGGACTGCATGAACGCGGCCCATATTAATTTGGCCCGCATTAATCCGGCCCGCATCAGCATCCCCCGCAGGCGGGTCTGATGTCTCGACGCTCTGGGTCGGGCCTTTCATGAAACAGCGGTCTTTCTGGCGGCTTTTTGTGCGGATCTCGGTGTGTCGCGTTGATCTTAGGGGGTGGCGCGGGCGGGCGCGCTGATCGGTGTTAGCCTCGGCGGAACTGCAAGCGCGCCGATCCCGTGCACGCCGGTCCTGACGGGCACAAAGACCTGAAAGGCCTCAGTGCCCGTGATCGGTGTGGATCGTGTGCCCGATGTCCTGCGGGGCATGACAGGCATGACGGTGACACTCCAGCTCCAGAGTGGTGTGGCGGATCGCGAACGCCTTTTGCAGGGCGGCTTTAAGGGTGGATTTTACGTGATCCGCCTCGCCCCAAAGACCGTCTTTCAGGACGATATGTGCCTCAAGTGCGGTCTCATGCTCTTGCATCTGCCACAGGTGCAGGTGGTGGACACCCGCAACACCCTTGACCGCACGCATGGTGTCCAGGACGGCCTGCGTGTCCAGATCCTGCGGGCTGCCAAGCATCAGGATGCGCACCGCGCCCCCGATTTCGCCACTCGAATGCCACAGGATATACCCCGCAATCAGCAGCGTCATCAGCGGATCGATCAACCGCCAGTCAAAGAGGATAATCACCGTGCCTGCGACAATAACGGCCACCGACCCCAGCGCATCGGCCACATTATGCAAAAACGCCGCGCGGATATTCATGCTGTCCTTTGACATCGCATAGGTCAGCACTGCGGTGAGCGCATCCACGCCAAGGGCAAAGAACGCGATAAAGATAACAGACCAGCCATCCACGCTGGTGGGGGCAAAGAGGCGCACAATGGCCTCATAGGCCAGATACAGACCCAGCAGGATCAGGGTGGTATAATTGATCAGCGCCGCCACGATCTCTGCGCGCCGATAGCCAAAGGTCATGGACGCGTCTGCGGGGCGTTGCGCGATCCGGCGCGCCACAAAGGCCAGTAGAAGCGTCAGCGCATCGGACAAATTGTGGATCGCATCGGCAATCAGCGCGAGACTGCCAGAGAACAATCCTCCGACGATCTGCACAACCGTCAGCATCAGATTGATCACGACAGCCCAGACGAGCCGGGTGTTACCGGCTTTGGGGTCGATATGGTGATGATGTCCGCTCAGTCTGTGATCCTGCGCTTGTCAGAGGTATCCGGGGGGGCGCAGAGGGGCGGGGCGCGCAACCTCAGGCCTACGGCCTCGCCGCCTGACCAGTGTTTCAGCGCAAAGTGCCCCCCCCTTAGACCGGCACGTTGTCAAACAGGTCCTGATCAGGATCCGACTGCGTGCGATCTGGCGTGGCCTCTGTCGCCTCTTCCGGGTCGCTCATCTTGTGGACACCAGAGTCCGATTCTGTCTCTGTCTCAGATTTTGGCGCGGCGTCGTCCTTTGAGGGAATCGGGCTGTGTTTGGGGTTCTTCGCGGTCATGGCAGTCTCGCGTCCTTTTCGTAAAGTTGCGTTCGACATCCTTTTCGCAAATGCCACCACAGACGCTAAGCCCTGTAAAGCCCTGCGCACTAACTCAGGTTAGGCGCGGCGGGTCTTTGCCACAATCCGGCGCAGCTGACGCAGATCATTTGGGCCGCTTCAGGAAGGCGTCAGGTTGGCGGGGCATGACCTGTACTGGATGGCCACAGCCCGGAGTAGACCTGATGAAGAAGATCCTGAGATTGATTACCGTTCTGGCCGGACTTTCTGCCAGTGTCGCCTTGGCGGATGACGACGACTGTTTTGTGCCAATGGCCGACTGGCAACCGCGCGCGGCGGTGATACAGCTTGTGGCCGATCAGGATTGGTCGTTGCAACGGATCAAGATCGATGACGGGTGTTACAAGGTCTATGGGCGTGACGCCACGGGCCGACCGATCGAGGTCAAACTTCATCCCGAAACCCTGCAAGTGATTGAGTTTGAATACGAAGATGACGATGATGACGATGATAAAAATGACGACGACAGGGACAAACGGCGCAAGGGCAAGTCTGATGACTGATCATCTGTCGCAAAGGACGCGGCCCGGATAGGCCGATTTCCCATGAACGCCCCCGGCGCTGACCGTGCATAGGTCGCTGTTTGGTCCCACCCTG
>CALGTJ010000469.1 GCA_937901435.1 uncultured Rhodobacter sp.
GCCGGGGCCATCAAAGTGAAAGTCCGTGGCGCGGTATTGATCGCCAAAGGCGTGACGGCCCACCACGATGGGCTGGGTCCAGCCGGGCACAAGGCGGGGGACATTCTTGCAGATGATGGGCGCGCGAAAGATCACGCCGCCAAGGATGTTGCGGATCGTCCCGTTGGGCGAGCGATACATGCGTTTGAGGCCGAATTCCTCGACCCGCGCCTCGTCGAGCGTAATGGTCGCGCATTTCACCCCGACACCGATCTCTTTGATCTTATTGGCCGCATCCACCGTGATCTGATCGTCGGTGCGGTCGCGTTCCTCCATCCCGAGGTCGTAATAGAGCAGGTCAACGTCCAGATAGGGCAGGATCAATTTCTTCTTGATGAAATCCCAGATGATCCGGGTCATTTCATCACCGTCCAACTCGACAATCGGGTTGGCGACCTTGATTTTGTGCATGGGCTTGATTTTGCTCATGGGATGGGGTTCTCCTGATGGACCGGATGTGGTGCGTTCCTACCGCATATCACAGGTGAGCGAAAGATGGTATGCGACGGTATACTAAAAATTGACGCAAATGAGGGGTAAAATCGAGCGATGACACGAATAAGACCGGTAGATTGTCCTTTATGAAGGCAACCCTCGTCGCAACCGCCAAAAGCGAAGGCCCTTTTCTGCTGGAATGGGTGGCCTATCACCGGGTGATCGGGTTTACCGATATATTGATCTACGAGAATGGCTCTGACGACGGGGGGCGGCGGCTGTTGCGGGAATTGAACAAGATCGGGGCGATCCGGTTCTTTCGCAATGAAAATCCCCCAAAGAATTACCAGATCCGGGCCTATTCGCGTGCGGCCGAAGAGCCGGAGTTTCAGCAGGCGGATTGGGCCATCGCCCTGGATCTGGACGAATTTCTGGTGGTCAAAACGGGCGCCGGCACGGTTCAGGACTACGTATCGGCGCTGCCGGATTGCGACGCGGCCATGGTGAACTGGCGGTTGTTCGGCTCTGGCGGTCACGCGCTGCCCAATAGTGATATGGTGACGGGGCGGTTTACGCGCACCGAGCCTGAGGATGAAATTGTCGAAGACATCAAGGCGGTCAAGACCCTGTTCCGCCCCCAACGGTTTCTGCGGTGCGGGGTGCATCTGCCGCGCGATCTGGACCCGCGCCCGCAAGAGCTGCGCTTTGTGAATGGCTCTGGTCTGGCAGAGGGGGCGTTCAAGCAGACGAACTATCGCACCAATGACCCTGACAAACAGCGGCTTGCCCAGATCAACCATTATGCGGTGCGCGATGCGGGCAGCTTTCTGCTAAAAACCCTTCGCGGCTCTGCCCATCAGGATCATCGCAGTGTTGGAACCCGCTATTGGAACACGCGCGACCGCAACGAGGTAGAAGACCGCGCGATCCATCCCCATATTGCGGCCACGCGTGCCGAGATGGACGCACTGGATGCGCAGACCGATGGGTTGCTGTCAAGCCTGACGGCCCGGGCGCTGGAACGCCGGTTGAGCAAGATCGAAACGCTTCTGGAGGATGGAGAGGCGCGCACCCGCTTCCTCTATTATCTGGGGCGGCGCTAGGCCACCCCAGAGCGCTGTGCGTTCAGCGAGATGTTTCTGTCAGGCGTCGGCGGACGTATTCATCCACATTGCCGATCATATGTTCCATATGCGGATCCTCAAAAAAATGGCCCGCCCCCTCGATCTCTTGATGGGTGATGGTGATGCCCTTTTGTTCGTGCAGCTTGTCCACAAGGATATGCGTGTCCTTGGGCGGCGCGACACGGTCTGCCGTCCCATTGATCACCAGACCCGAGGACGGGCAGGGCGCAAGGAACGAAAAGTCGTACATGTTTGCAGGCGGCGACACGGAAATGAAACCGGTGATCTCGGGGCGGCGCATCAGCAACTGCATCCCGATCCACGCGCCAAAGCTGAACCCCGCGACCCAGCAGTGCTTGGCATTCTGATTCATGCTTTGCAGATAATCCAGCGCAGAGGCGGCATCGCTAAGCTCGCCGATCCCCTGATCATATTCGCCCTGAGAGCGCCCAACACCCCGGAAATTGAACCGCAACACGGTAAAGCCCATGTTGTGAAACGCATAGTGCAGGTTATAGACCACACGGTTGTTCATCGTCCCGCCAAACTGCGGATGCGGATGCAGGATGATCGCAATTGGCGCATCGCGGGTCTTTTGCGGGTGGTAGCGGCCCTCAAGACGGCCCTCTGGGCCAGGAAAAATGACTTCGGGCATACGATCCCTCGTTTTATTGGTTCTTTGGGGCCGGGCAATTCTTGACGAATTTTATCAGCTACCTTAGAACAGTTCTAAAGAGCGGCCCAAGGGCCACTGCAGGTCGGGTTGGAGTTAATGTTCCTTGACCCAATCGTCAATGGAGGAACGGCCCATCTCGGGTCTTGGTGGTATCAATGAAGCTAAGCACCAAAGGGCGATACGCAATGGTGGCGCTGGCCGACCTTGCCACGCAGGGACCGGAAACCTTGTTATCGCTGGCAGAAATCTCGAAACGGCAGGATATCTCGCTGCCCTATCTGGAGCAGTTATTTGTCAAATTGCGCCGGGCGGGTCTGGTTGATTCTGTACGCGGGCCCGGCGGCGGGTATCGATTGGCGCGCCCGGCCAGTGAAATCCGGGTTTCTGACGTGCTTGGCGCGGTAGAGGAAACAGTGAGTGCGATGCACACCGGGGCCGGGGCCTCTGGCGGGTCCTCGGGAAGTCGCGTGCAATCCCTGACCAACCGGCTGTGGGAGGGGCTGTCGGCGCATGTCTATGTGTTCCTGCATCAGACCCGCCTGTCCGACATTGTGAACAACGAACTTGCGCCCTGTCCCGCCGTGCCCACGCTGTTTTCGGTTGTGGACGAATGAGGTGGGATGAGGGTTTGCGCCGCACTGGGTGCGTCGCGGTAGGGTGGGGGCTGGCCCCCCACATCAAAATGAGAGGCGGGGGGCCAGCCCCCCGCGCCCCCCGAGGTATTTTTGGCCAGATGAAGGATGGACCGGGGGTGGTCTTTGGCTGATCGGGTTTATTTGGATTGGAATGCGACGACGCCTTTGCGACCAGAGGCGCGGGTGGCGATGATTGCGGCGATGGATGCGGTGGGCAATCCGTCGTCGGTTCATGCAGAGGGGCGCGTGGCAACGGGGATCGTCGAGCGCGCGCGCGCGCAGGTTGCGGCGGCCTTTGGGGCTGAGGGTGCGGATATTGTGTTCACGTCCAGTGCGACAGAGGCTGCGGCTTTGGCGCTTTGTGGGCGTGGGTTGGCAGGGGCTTTGGTCGAGCATGAGGCGGTCGCGGTTTGGGTCAGTGATGATTTGGCGGTGGATGGCTGGGGGCGGGTTGGCGTGTGTGATCCCACGGGATCGGCAGTGCAACTGGCCAATTCAGAGACAGGTGTCTTGCAGGATCTGCTCGAAGGTGTTGCGGTCTGTGATGCGACGCAAGGCTGGGGCAAGCTGCCGGTGGCATTCAACTGGATGGGCGCGCAAATGGCGTTGGCCTCGGCGCATAAGCTGGGCGGACCCAAAGGGGTTGGCGCGCTGATCCTGAAACGGGGTACGGATCTGGCGGCACAGCTTAAGGGCGGCGGGCAGGAAATGGGGCGGCGCGCGGGCACCGAGAATGTGATTGGCATCGCCGGATTTGGTGCTGCGGCAGAGGCGGCTGCGCAGGATTTAGAGGCGGGTGTCTGGGCGAAAGTCGAGAAACTTAGAAACATTCTAGAAAACGCTCTTGCGGCTACGGCAGATCAGACTATTTTTGTCGGGAAAGGCGCGCGCCGTCTGCCGAACACGTCCTGCTTTGCCACACCGGGTTGGAAAGGCGAGACGCAGGTGATGGCGATGGACCTTGCTGGCTTTGCCATTTCTGCCGGTTCGGCTTGTTCGAGCGGCAAAGTGCGCGAAAGTCGAGTGCTGCGCGCCATGGGATATGATGCGGTGACGGCGCGCTCGGCAATCCGGGTGTCGCTGGGGCCGACGACGACAGAGAGCGAGATCGGGCGGTTTATCGACGCCTGGAGCCTCGCACATCGGAAATTCCGCGCACGCGCGGCTTGAGAGGAACGGGACATGTCAGCTATGGATCAAACACAAGCGCTTAAAGCGAAAGACGGTGTGGATCAGGAAACGGTCGACGCGGTCGCCTCGATGGCGGGCAAGTACAAATACGGCTGGAACACTGAAATCGAGATGGACTATGCGCCCAAGGGCGTGAACGAGGACATCGTGCGGCTGATCTCGTCCAAGAACGGTGAGCCCCAGTGGATGACGGATTGGCGGCTGGAGGCGTTTCGCCGCTGGGAAAAACTGACAGAACCTGATTGGGCCATGGTCGATTATCCCAAGATCGACTATCAGGATCAGTATTATTACGCTTCGCCCAAGTCGATGGCGGAAAAGCCGAAGTCTTTGGATGATGTAGACCCTAAGCTGTTGGAAACTTACAAGAAGCTGGGCATCCCCCTGAAAGAACAGATGATCCTTGCCGGCGTCGAGGGCGCAGAGGAACTGACCGAGGCCCCGCGCAAGGTGGCTGTGGATGCGGTGTTTGACAGCGTCTCTGTCGGCACCACGTTTCAGGCGGAACTGGCCAAGGCGGGCGTGATTTTCTGTTCGATCAGCGAGGCGATCCGCGAGCATCCTGAACTGGTCAAGAAATACCTCGGCTCGGTCGTGCCGGTCTCTGACAACTATTTTGCAACGCTGAACTCAGCCGTGTTTTCAGATGGGTCTTTCGTCTACATCCCGCCGGGCGTGCGCTGCCCGATGGAATTGTCGACCTACTTCCGCATCAATGCCGAGAACACCGGGCAGTTCGAGCGCACGCTGATCATTGCCGATAAAGGCAGTTATGTCAGCTATTTAGAGGGCTGTACCGCACCGATGCGTGACACCAACCAGTTGCACGCGGCTGTGGTGGAGCTGGTGCTGCTGGAAGATTCCGAGATCAAATACTCGACCGTTCAGAACTGGTATCCCGGCGATGAGGACGGCAAGGGCGGCATTTACAATTTCGTCACCAAGCGGGCTGATTGCCGGGGTGAC
>CALGTJ010000470.1 GCA_937901435.1 uncultured Rhodobacter sp.
CGCTGACTTAGAGTTACTGAAAGTACATGCGCAACGGACGCACAGACGCATTTCGTAGGATTTAGTTGGGATTTAGGGACGAGAAGCGAATAGTTAAACTTTAAGTTGAACATAAAGCATCACAGCCAAGCGGATGATCTCAGGGCTCGTTTTAAAGTACCTAAATGAGGAGTGTTTTGTCATACGAATAGGCTACGAGACCACCCGCCCACTTCAACCTGGTTTAATTTGACAGTGCCGTTCCCAGTCCTCGGGCCTAGGCGGGATGGTCGAGGACCCCCGGCCAGGTTTCATGTACCTGAATAGAGAGCGTTTTGGAAACGGCGAGGCTACGAAACCGCCCTGCACGGCTCAAGCTCGTTTTATCTGACAGTGCCGGTAAGATGCCTAACGAAGGTCAATCCAATATGCCTCATCACGCGATGATCGCTGGCAGGCGTCTACAAACCGCACTCCATCCAAACCCTCTTGGACTCCCAACGTTGCACCGTCCAGGTTCTGTGAAGCGATAACGTCCGCGGCCTCTCGATAGAGCGTTGCAAAAGCTTCTAGATAGCCCTCAGGATGGCCCGCTGGAATTCGCGTGACGGCGGCGGCCGCAGCGCCTGCAGCACCACCACCCCGGGTGATCATCTGGGGCGCCTGTCCCAGTTTGGAAAACCACAGAACGTTCGGATTTTCCTGCGCCCAACGCAGTGATCCTTCACTGCCATAAACTGCCAGTGTCAGGTTGTTTTCATTTCCAATCGCGACTTGGCTGGCCCAGATATGGCCCCATGCACCAGCATCAAACCGCAAGGTGACGCGTGCATCATCGTCTACCGATCGCCCGGCAACGTGAGACCGTAATGTGGCACTTAGTGATGTGGCCAGCTGTCCAATGACGAAACACGCAAGATTATAGGCGTGAGTTCCGATATCGCCGATAGCACCCCCACCAGACAAGACCGGGTCCATCCGCCATTTGGCTTGTTTGTTATCCTCAGCGGGGGCCTCGCTGAGCCAGTCCTGCAGATAGTTCGCCTCAACGATCTTGACTTCGCCAAGTGCACCCTCGGCCACCATCTGACGCGCTTGCCGGATCATCGGATAGCCGGTGTAATTATGGGTGAGGAAAAAGTGCCCTTTGGAAGATTGGGCTGCAGACAGGAGGCTTTCAGCTTGCGCCAAGGTTGCGGTCATCGGCTTGTCGCAAATCACTGAAATGTCCTGCGCCAGAAAAGCCTCAGCAATCGGCCCGTGCAAGTGGTTGGGCGTGACGATGGAGACAGCGTCAATTCCATCAGATCGCACGGCCTCGGCTTTGGCCATTTCGTTGAAATCCGCGTAGGAACGATCCGCCGCGATACCAAGCTCAGCGGCGGAGGCGTGGGCCCGGTCGGGATCGGACGAGAACGCTCCGGCCACGAGGTCAAAACACCCGTCCAGGCGCGCAGCCATCCGGTGAACACCACCAATGAACGCACCTTGGCCGCCTCCGACCATGCCAAGCTTGAGCGGGGCCATTCTAGAACCCCATCAATTTGCGAAGAGCGGCCCGATTGGTGCTACCACCCGCAAAGTCGTCAAACGCCCGTTCGGTTCTGCGGATCAGATGATCAGCAATGAACGGCGCACCCTCAGCTGCGCCTTGTTCGGGGTGTTTCAGGCAGCATTCCCATTCGAGAACCGCCCAACCGTCAAACCCGTATTGGGTGAGCCTTGAAAAGATGCCTTTGAAATCGATCTGACCATCGCCTAGGGACCGGAAGCGGCCAGCGCGGTCGGTCCAATTGGCGTAACCGGAATAAACCCCTTGTTTGCCCGTTGGATTGAATTCCGCGTCTTTGACGTGAAAGGCGCTGATGTGCTCGTGGTAGATGTCGATGAACGCGAGGTAATCCAGCTGCTGCAAAAGGAAGTGTGAGGGATCGTAGGTGATCTTGCAGCGTGGATGATCATCGAGCGCGGTAAGGAAACGTTCAAAAGTCGTGCCGTCGAACACGTCCTCTCCCGGATGGACTTCAAAACCGAAATCGACGCCTGCGGCGTCATAGATATCCAGAATGGGTTTCCAACGTCGCGCCAACTCTTCAAACGCATCTTCGACAAGGCCTGCTGGGCGCTGGGGCCATGGATAGAGATATGGAAACGCAAGTGATCCGGTAAAGCCCACGGCGCCCGCAAGGCCAAGGTTTTTCGACGCCTGCGCCACCTTGGTAACCTGATCAACCGCCCATACCTGACGTTCAGCCGGTTTGCCGTGCAAATACGCGGGCGCAAAAGCATCAAACGCGGTGTCATAGGCGGGATGCACGGCCACAATCTGGCTTTGCAGATGGCAGGACAGTTCGGTGATGGTTACGCCGTATTCTGCACAAATTCCTGCGACCTCATCGCAGTAATCCTTGCTGCTCGCGGCCTTGTCCAAGTCAAAGACCCGCGCATCCCACGACGGGATTTGCACACCTTTGTAACCCAATCCCGCGGCCCACTCGACAATCGCGGGCAAGGAGTTGAACGGCGCTTCATCGCCAAGAAACTGGGCCAGAAACAGCGCAGGGCCTTTGATGGAATTGGTCATTTCATTCTCCGATAATTTTCGATCATGCTAAAAGGGCGCGGGCTTGATCAGGGCCCATGGCGTCAGGTCGGCCACAGGTGGTTGTCAGTGTCATGACGTTTCCAGTTTCACCGGCCTGGAGGATGGCTGTCATAACCTCGACAACATGGGTCGCAAAGGCGTCGTTGCAGCGGTGCGGACGATCCTCAGAAATCGCCAAGGCCATATCGGCAAGCCCTGCCCCGCGGTAGTTGGCGTGCACATCTTCGAAATTGGCGACGCTGAACGGATGGTCCCACGATTTTTCAACCGGATCACCACCGCGTTCGGTCACGGTCAGTTTGCCACCGAAAAAATTCGGGTCTGGCAAATCCATGGTCCCGTTGGTGCCATAAAGCTCCATAATCGGGTGATTGCTGGCCCAGACATCCCAACTGGCCAAAAGCGTGATGATCGCGCCATTGGCAAAGGACAGAACCGAATGGATCGTTGTCGGGGTTTCAACCGGCACGGTTTCACCGTTACGCGGGCCGTTCCGGATGGTGCGGGTGTCACTAGCCATTCCGGTAAAGCTCGTGACTTTTTGCACAGGGCCAAGCAGCTGCACCAGATTGCAGATGTAATAAGGCCCCAGATCAAGGATCGGCCCCCCACCCTTTTGAAAGAAGAAATCAGGGTTCGGGTGCCAGTCTTCCATACCGCTGGACATGACAACAGCCGTGCCTGAGGTGACTTTGCCTATTGCGCCCGCATCAATCAGTGAGCGTGCCATTTGGTGGCTCCCCCCCATAAACGTGTCAGGCGCGGAGCCGATCCGCAGATTGTTTTCCTTGGCAATGTCCCCAAGTTCTTCCGCTTCGGACAGGCTCAGCACAAAGGGTTTTTCGGAATAAACATGTTTGCCCGCCTGAAGAATGGCACGAGACACGTCGAAATGGGCCGCTGGAATGGTGAGGTTGATTACCAGATCAACGTCGCTTGACCCGAGCAGGTCATCGACCGTGTCGGCGCGCACGTTAAACTCTGATGCTCTGGCGCGCGCATTGGCCAAATTGATGTCCGCCACGACGACGATGTCGTAGCCTTTGAACATTGGGGCCAGTTGCAGGTAGGCCGCAGAGATATTGCCACAACCGATGATGCCGACGCCAAGGTTTTTAGTCATTGGTGCTCCTCCACAGGTTTTTAAACGCAGCGGCAGATCGGCTAGCGTAGCCAACAGGATCGCCCGGCTTGTCATGTTCCAGCGCGTAGATCAGATCGCCGGACGCACTGCGGCACGCCTGCAAGAGAGCGGTCCAATCCATCGTCCCGGCCCCCAGATCAGACCAACCATCTTCATCCAGATTGGTGCCCGCCATAGCGATGTCTTTGACGTGGATCGCCGAAAGGCGATCAGCATAACGCTGGACATAGTCACTCGGGTCACGCCCGCCGCGCACGATCCAAGCCAGATCGGCCTCCCACGCGATATCCGGGGCGGCGTCGAGAAGGATGTCCATTGGAGTGCTACCACAGGCGAGAGTCACGAATTCAAAATCGTGATTGTGCCAGCCAAAGGTGATGCCGCAAGCGGTGTATTTCTGACCCACCGCGTTAAGGCGTTGGCCGAGAGCGGCCCATCCGCTCACCGTATCAGGACGGTCCTTTTCCTCAAGATAGGGCGCAAAGACATGGGTAATGCCGAGGGTTTCGATGATCCCCATCGTGGTATCGAAATCAGCCTCGATGTCATCCAGTCCCATGTGGCCAGACGGCATTGAAATACCGTTGGCATCCATCGCCGAACGGTAGGCCGCAGGGTCGCTGTAAACGCCGCCGTAGCCTTCGACACGGGTGATCCCCATAGCGGGCAGTTGCGCCAAAAGCGCGATTTGATCCGCGCAATCGCGCATCGAGTAGAGTTGCAGTGCTGGTGTCATATGTTTGGTTCCAAGAATTAAAGACGGATTTCAGTGGCAACGTCGAACAGATGCAGCCGAGCTGCATCAAAACCGATTGACAGGGTGTCGCCAGATTTGAGGCCCGATTGCCCCTCGGTGCGCACGCGAACCGATTGGCCCGCAAAATTGACCCAAACCAGAGTGTCAGAGCCCATAGGTTCCACAATGTCAATCTCTGCGACACCAGCGAAAGAAATGCCCTGCGCCACATCTCCAGTTACAATATGTTCGGGGCGGATGCCAAGCCATGCAGCACCATCTGTGCGGGTGTCATCGGCAAAATCATAACCTGCCACGTCTACTGTGAAGCCGTCACACGTGAACGTCGTGCCGTTCAACTGACCGGCAAACAGGTTCATCGCAGGGGAGCCGATGAAGTCAGCCACGTATTTATTGCAAGGTTTGGCGTAGATTACCTCAGGCGTGTCCAACTGTTCAATTAGGCCGTCTTTCATAATCGAAATTCTGTCTGCCAGCGTCATGGCTTCGACCTGATCGTGGGTCACGTAGATCATAGTATTTTTCAGCTGCTGGTGCAGACGCTTAAGCTCAACCCGCAAATCTGTGCGTAGTTTCGCGTCGAGGTTGGACAGCGGTTCATCAAACAAGAACACATCGACGTCCCGGACCAAAGCACGACCAATCGCAACGCGCTGGCGCTGACCGCCTGACAAAGCACCCGGCTTACGATCCAACAGCGACTCGATCTGTAAAATCTTGGCCGCCCGCGCCACACGTTTTGCAATCTCCGGCTTGGGGACTTTTGCGTTTTTCAATCCAAAGGTCAGGTTTCCACGCACGGTCATCTGCGGGTAAAGCGCGTAGGACTGAAACACCATACCGATGCCGCGATCAGACGGTTCTGCCCAAGTGACGTTCTGGCCCTTGATGAAGATTTGCCCGTCCGTGACATCCAACAAACCGGCGATGCAGTTCAGCAGTGTCGATTTTCCACAACCGGAAGAGCCGAGCAGCACAAGGAACTCTCCCTCTGCAATGTCGAGGTTGAGTTGTTTGAGGACCTTGACCGCACCGAAGTTCAGGTCGAGATCTTTGATTTCTACAGAGTTTGCCATGAGTAAATCAGCCTTTTACTGCACCAGCGGCGATGCCGCGAACAAAGAGTTTTCCAGAAGCAAAATAGATAACGAGCGGAACCAATCCGGTCAGCAATGTTGCCGCCATATTGACATTGTATTCCTTCACGCCTTGAACAGAATTCACAATATTGTTGAGCTGCACCGTCATCGGATAGGTCGCGGGTTTGGTGTAGATCACACCGAACAAAAAGTCGTTCCAGATGCCTGTGACCTGCAAGATGATCGCAACCACAAAGATCGGCAGCGCCATCGGCACCATAATCTGGAAATAGATTTGCCAGAAACCAGCCCCGTCCACGCGCGCAGCCTTAAACAGCTCTTCCGGGATGGAGCTGAAGTAATTTCGAAACAGCAACGTCAGGATCGGCATTCCAAAAACCGTATGTACCAGGACCAATCCCCAAATGGAACCCATCAACCCCATTTCGCGCAACATGATCACAATCGGATAGAGCATCGTCTGATAGGGGATGAAGGCCCCAATAATCAAGATCGTAAAAAAAACCTCCGACCCTTTAAATTTCCAGTTCGACAGCGCATAGCCGTTGACCGAAGCGATCGCTATGGACAATAAAACCGACGGGATCAGAATGCGGACTGAGTTACCAAAGCCGCGCGACAGACCATCACAGTTAATGCCGGTACAGGCCTCTGACCAAGCTCTAACCCATGGCTCAAATGTGATGTCCATCGGCGGGCCAAACACGTTTCCCAGACGGATTTCCGGCATTCCCTTTAACGAGGTGACGATCATCACGTAGAGCGGCAACAGGTAATACATGGAGACCATGATCAACGTACCATAAAGGAAAATATTGGTCCGTGAGAAAGCCTTCTTCAGCTTCGGCCCACGTGGCTCTGCTGCGGTATTGGTTGTCAAGTCAGCCACGTTTCCGGCCTCCGAATTCAAGGTAGGCCCATGGGATTAGAATGATAACAACAGAGCACAACATCATGGTTGAAGCTGCAAAGCCTTGACCCAAGTTCTGAGCTCGGAACATGAGTTCAATCACGTATTTTGCCGGTACTTCTGAGCTCAGCCCCGGTCCGCCGCCCGTTTGGGCCACGACCAGATCATACAGCTTGATGATGCCCGCCGCGATCAGCACCAACGCTGTGACAAACACAGGCCGCATCATCGGAATCACCACCATGATATAGGTTTTGACCGTGCCAATCCCATCGACCTTGGCAGCTTTCCAGATGTCTTCATCAATCCCACGCAGGCCAGCCAGCATGATGCACATGATCAAACCCGACCCCTGCCAGATGCCCGCAATCAGCAAGCCGAACATCACGATGTCAGGGTTGTTCAGCGGATCAAAATTAAAAGCCGTCCAGCCCCAATCGCGCACAACACTCTGCATGCCAAAATCAGGGTTCAAAATCCACTGCCATGCTAGGCCCGTCACAACGAACGACAGGGCAAAAGGATAGAGAAAAATGGAGCGAAAGACGCCTTCAAACCGGATTTTGCGATCAAGACAGGCCGCGAGCGTAAAGCCGATGAACAAAGTCAGGATCAAGGAACAGATGCCATAAATGCCTAGGTTCGTGATCGAGATTATCCAGCGATCAGACGACCAGAGCCGTTCGTATTGATCAAGGCCGACCCATTTCGTTCTTGGCAGCATACGCGAGCCTGTGAACGAATAGGTCACTGTCCAAGCGGTGCCCCCCACAAACACAACAAGCGCTGTCAGAATCATCGGCAAGGACGCCATCTTTGCCATCCAGTTCTTGAACAGCTTGCTGGGCCGCTTGCCACTGAGGGTGGGGGGTACCGAGGGCACGGTCATCGTGTCGGCTCCATCTAAGTTTCTATAGTGGAATGGAAATCCAACGGCTCGGCGAACACGCCGCCGAGCCATCTATCACGGAGAGAATACTAGTCCGCGTTTGCGATGATGTCAGCGTATGCCGCCTGAGCATCCGCTGCAGACATATCACTAGACCAGAACTGAGCCTGCAAATCTTCAATCTGAAGGGTAGTGTCCTGAGAGAACGAGATATCACCAGATGGCAGCACGCCACCGTTTGCAAGGATCTCGAGGCCCTTTTGCATACAGCCGTTTGCTGTGGACATGTCGATATCACCACGCACTGGCAGTGAACCTTTGGCAAGGTTGAATGACACCTGAACTTCAGGTGAAATCAGCAATGCAGCAAGTTCTTTCTGTGCGGCTGTAATTGCAGGATCGTCGTTCACTGGGAAGTAGAACGCATCACCACCTGTGTCGATCACAGGATTTAGACCCAAACCTGGCAGGCAGGAGTAATCTTTGCCTTCAACTTGCTCAGCAACAGAGAATTCACCCTGTGCCCAGTCGCCCATGATCTGCGCACCAGCTTGACCGGTGATGACCAAGTTTGTGGCCATGTTCCAATCCTGAACATTGGATTCGGCTGCAAGGTCACGTGCAGCGGCAACAGCTTCAAAGGCGGCTGTGTATTCTGGGCCGCGGGCCACATCAGCGTTCTTGTCAATGTTAACGCCATTCCAGGCTTCTTGGCCTGCAACCGCCAGCGTGATCGCGCCGAATGCAATGTTTTGCTGCCAGCCCTGCTGACCCATTGCCAGCGGCAAGATGCCTGCTTCCTTAAGCGAGCCTGCGGATGCCGTAAATTCGTTCCAATCCGTTGGCACGTCGAGGCCTGCGCTTTCATATGCTGCGTGGGACAGCCAGATCCATTGTGCAGAGTGGATGTTCACTGGTACACAGTAAATTTTACCGTCCAGCGTGCATGCGTCAAGCAAGGAAGAAGGGTTGACGATTTCAGCCCAGCCACCAGCTTCTGCGACATCTGTCAGATCAAGAAGCAAACCAGCTTCGATCAGCTCTTCCGCTTGGCGGCCATGGTTCAACTGTGTTGCAGCCATCGGATCACCGCCGATGATGCGCGAAATGATGATGGGGCGCGCTGTGCCGCCAGAACCGGCGATTGCGCCATCGACCCAAGTGTTGCCTGTTGCATTCCATGCATCGGCAAATTTGGCCACAGCTGCGGCTTCGCCACCTGAAGTCCACCAATGAGTGACTTCCAGTTCGACGCCTTCAGCCATGACGGCTGTTGCTGTTGCCGCTGTTAGAGCGGTTCCAAGCAAAGCAGATTTGAGAATTTTAGACATTTTTTCCTCCCAGAAAACGCGGATATCCGATTTTGATTTTGAGACCAAGACCGAGCTCCCTCGGTCTGCAATCGATTACATACTGAAACAGTCTTGCTATTTGAGTCAACAAAATATGTAATCGATTACAAAAATATCAACAAAAATAAGGCAACAGCACGTTGAAAACTTCGACACTTCAAGATGTTGCACGGGTTGCAAATGTATCGACAGCGACGGTCTCACGGACGCTTTCGAACCCTGTAGTCGTATCCGAATCGACCCGTAGGCGGGTGGCTGACGCCGTGAAAGCCACCGGTTACCGCATCAATCACGCCGCGCGAAATCTGCGTACCCAACGTGCGCATTCAGTACTGGTTCTGCTTCCCGATCTGGCCAATCCATTCTTTTCAGCAATCCTTGAAGGCATCTCTCGCGTCTTGGCGCGACAGGGGTATTCAATGCTTATTGCCAGCACCCAACATGTCCATGACAGTGGCGAACGCCTGATTGATTATTTGGATGACGCTCGTGCGGATGGCATGATCGTCCTTGATGGCGGTCTTGAAACAGATGTCGTTGAGATGCTCGCCGCTGCGTCACAAGCCGAACGGATCCTCTTCGCCTGTGAGTGGGTCGAGGACGCGAACTTCCCGTCTGTACGGTGCGAAAACCGCACAGGCACACGCATCGCTGTGAACCACTTGTACGGGCTTGGGCACACCAAAATCGCCCATATCACGGGCCCGATAGGCAACGTGCTTGGCCAGACCCGAAAAGAGGCTTTTGTCGCAGAACTTGCGGACCTCGGCCTCGAACTGAAAGCGGAATGGATCATGACTGGAGACTTCACTCTCGCGGCTGGCTGTCTGGCGGCGCAAGAATGGATCGCCATGAATGACCGTCCAACGGCGGTGTTTTGCGCATCCGATCAACTGGCGATGGGTTTCATCGCCGAGCTTTCTCGCCACGGCTTCAAGGTACCTGATCATGTGTCGGTCATGGGTTTTGATGATATTGATCTGGCCGAACAGTTCATCCCGCCGTTAACGTCCATAAGGCAGGACCGCATGATGATAGGCGAAACTGCTGCAAAAATGCTATTAGCGCGGATTGTGACACCCAGTGAAGAGAATTTGGAGCGCGCCACAGTCTTGCCGGTATCGCTCGTCATTCGAGAAAGCACATCACCGCCTTGAGGGCACTAGTGCTCGGGTTCGACCAACCATGGGACTGGTGCTGTCAGACGAATGAGAACTCGCATCAGATTGCTGGCGCAGCCTGAATCT
>CALGTJ010000471.1 GCA_937901435.1 uncultured Rhodobacter sp.
TCCCTCATTGATTCAGAGATCAACAAACCGCGCAAGAGGGGGTGAGTAATTACTCGACCACGGAACTCAAAGAGTTGATCCAGAAAATGCGCGTCGAGAAAGTGGCGTAAAACGGATAAAGCCAAGCGCGTTTTTCGCTTGGCTTTATCATCCCGGCCAGAGCGCCTGATCAGGCGATCAGGTTATTGCTGGGTGTGCCTGCATTGAAGTTGTTCAGGTGGTCAACCACCTGATCCCACAGGGTTTGCATGGCCTCGTTGCTGGCCCATGCGGTATGCGGCGTCACGATGACATTGGGACGGTCCAGCACGGCCAGCAGCGGGTTGTCGGGCAGCGGTGGCTCTGTCGTCAGACAGTCAAACCCAATGCCCGCGATCAGCTTTTCATCCAATGCGGCCACCAGATCGGCCTCATCCACCAACCCGCCACGGGCGCAGTTGATCAGGATCGGACGGCGTTTCATCTTTTCAAACTCGGGCCGCGCGATCATGTTCTTGGTCGAGGGCATCAGCGGCGCATGTAGTGTTATGATGTCGGACCGCTCCAAAACCTCATCCCACGGCGTGTAGAGCGGGCCAAGGCCAGTTGCCCCCTTGTGGGCGGCAAACAGCACCTCCATGCCAAAGGCGCGGGCCAGTGTCGCGACCCCCTGCCCCAAGGCTCCCTCGCCCATGATACCGATCGTTGAATTCGCCAAGTCATTGATCGGATGGGTGAAAAAGCAGAACTGATCTTCTTCCTGCCATTTCCCGTTGATCACATCCTGACGAAACCCGACAAGACCGCGCCGCAGGGCGAGGATCAGGGCAAAGGCGTGCTCTGGCACCGTGTTGGTGGCATAGCCGCGCACGTTTGACACCACGATCCCGCGCTCTTTACAGGCGGCCACGTCAAAGCGGTCGTACCCAGTTGCCGGAATGCAGATCATCTTGAGATCCGGCAACTGGTCTATTGCATCGCGCCCAATCGGAACCTTGTTCGAGATGGCGATATCGGCCCCTTGCAGGCGTTCGACGACCTGATCGGGGGCGGTTCTGTCATGTTCGATCCACTCGTGGTCGAAAGAGGGCTTTGTCAGGGTGACTGACGGGCCGATGGTGGAACGATCAAGAAAGACGATACGGGCCATATTGGGTCCTTTAGGTTGGCGAGAGGTCTGCGCAGTTATTCAGCAGCAATGCGCATTTCAGAGCTGGTCTTGGCGAAATAGTCAATCGCCGCACCGACGCCGGAGCCCGATACAAAGGGGATCCCCGCGTCGCGCATGGCAATCTCTGCCCCACCCAGCGCAGAGAGGATCATCAACTCGTTCGTCCAGCCCAGATGACCGATCCGGAACACCTTGCCCGCCACTTTGCTGAGGCCCGCGCCAAGCGACAGATCGTATTTGTAATAGGCGATCTTGATCACCTCATTGGCGTCAAATCCTTCGGGCACCATGATCGCGGTCACGGTGTCAGAGTTCCACTCTGGACCCTGCGCACAGGTCTTGAGGCCCCATGCCGCGACAGCCGCGCGTACAGCTTCGGCCATACGGTGATGCCGGGCAAAGATATTTTCCAGACCCTCCTCAAAGATCAGATCCAGCGACGCGCGCAGACCACGCAGCAAGGTCGTTGCTGGTGTATAGGGGAAATAGCCCTGCGCGTTGGTCTTGATCATGTCCTGATAGTCAAAGAAGCAGACAGGCAGAGTCGAGGTTGTGCGCGCCTCGATGGCCTTTTGGCTGACGCCGACAATGGTCAGGCCTGTAGGGAGCATAAAGCCTTTCTGCGAGCCGCTGACAGCCACATCAACGCCCCACTCGTCCATGCGGAAGTCAATCGAGCCAATCGAGCTGACGCCATCCATGAACAGCAGCGCCGGGTGGTTCAGATCGTCCAGAACCTTGCGCAGGCCCGCCACGTCAGAGGTGACACCAGTGGCGGTCTCGTTGTGGCAGATCAGAACGGCCTTGATCTTGTGATCGGTGTCGGCGGCCAGACGGGTGCGGTATTCTTCCAGCGGCGCGCCTTTGCCCCAGTCCTGCTCGATCGCATCGACATCCAGACCAAAGCGCTGGCACATATCGACCCAGAGGAACGAGAACTGACCAAAGACAGAGGTCAGAACCTTGTCACCGGCCGACAACGTGTTGGCAATGGCGGATTCCCAACCACCCGTGCCCGAGCCCGGGAAGACAAAGACATGACCGGTCTCTGTGCGGAACACTTTTTTCAGGTCGGCCAGCAAGGGCTTGATGAAATCCGGGAAATCCGGGGCGCGGTGATCCTCTAGGGCGATGTCCATCGCCTGACGCACCTGAAAGGGCATATTCGTTGGGCCGGGAACGGCCAATCCTTTGAAACCTGGCATTGTTTTAGTCTCCCTCTGTCTGGAGTTTATCAATAAATTGGAAAGCGGCGGCACAGCGCCTCGACACTTGAACGGACGCCGGCCTCGACCTCGGCATTTGCCTCTGCTCCGTTGGCGGCTAGCCCATCCAGAACCTGAGTAATCAGCTCGCCCACCTGGGCAAACTCTGCCGCGCCAAACCCTCGGGTTGTGGCAGCGGGTGAACCTAACCGGATGCCAGACGTTACCGTGGGCTTTTCCGGATCATTCGGTATTCCGTTCTTGTTACATGTGATGTGGGCACGGCCAAGCGCAGCCTCGGCCTCGTTGCCCTTGACGCCTTTGGGGCGCAAATCGACCAACATCAGATGGGTGTCAGTGCCGCCAGACACGATGTTGAACCCGTTCGTCAGCAGGGTCTTGGCCAGCACATCGGCATTCTCGATCACGCTTGCGATATAGTCACGGTAGCCGGGCTGAAGCGCCTCACCAAAGGCAACCGCCTTGCCTGCGATCACATGCATCAGCGGCCCCCCCTGAAGACCGGGGAAGATCGCAGAATTCATCTTTTTCGCGATAGCCTCGTCATTGGTCAGGATCATCCCGCCCCTTGGACCGCGCAGGGTCTTGTGGGTCGTTGTCGTCGCCACATGGGCATATTCCATCGGGCTGGGGTGCAGACCAGCCGCCACCAGACCCGAAAAATGCGCCATATCGACCAGCAGATAGGCCCCGACCTCATCCGCCACTGCGCGGAAGCGGGCGAAATCAATCTGGCGCGGATAGGCGGAACCGCCCGCGATGATGATGGTGGGTTTATGCTCTCGCGCCAGATCGGCCATGGCGTCATAGTCGATGCGCTCGTCCGCCCCCAGACCGTAGGACACGGCGTTGAACCACTTGCCCGACATATTGGGGCGCGCGCCATGGGTCAGGTGACCGCCTGCATCCAGCGACAGACCAAGGATCGTGTCACCGGGCTTTGCCAGCGCCAGAAACACGCCTTGGTTCGCTTGACTACCAGAGTTGGGCTGGACGTTGGCGAATTTGCAGCCAAACAATTCACACGCCCGCGCAATGGCCAGATCCTCGACCACATCCACATGCTGACAACCGCCGTAATAGCGACGCCCGGAATAGCCCTCGGCGTATTTGTTGGTCAGGATGCTGCCCGCTGCGTCAAGAACGGCCTGACTGACGATGTTTTCAGAGGCGATCAACTCGATCTCGTCGCGCTGACGGCCCATTTCGCGGTCGATAGCCTGTGCGATTTGCGGATCCGCCGCCGCGATCCGGGTCGAGAAAAACGCCTCTGCGATGTCAGAGCGTGTGATGTCGAGGGGGGCTTGTCCATCCATTCGGGGAGTTCCTATTCTAAAAGCTGGGGGATTGGGGGTGTGACGCCCAAAAATCGCGGGAGGTCACGTCGCGAGCGACAGCTATATGTCCTGATCGCGGATATGATCCGAAGTTCGGCCCAAACGGGACCGCCCCAAAGACGTGCGATTGTGTCAATAATTCCCCTCCCAGAGAGCCCGCAAGTGAGTCGGGCGGCCTGTCCGGCCATCTGTGGTATACCTAAAGCCAAGCGATCCGGAATGCTCACATTTTCGGGTTTATGTGTTGCTCGTTGTGATAAATTTCTTGTCACTATGTTATGTTGTGAATATTCTGACGCTCATGAAAAAGACATTCATCGGGCCGCGCCTCCGGCAACTGCGGCGACAACGCAAAGAAACCCAGGCCGAGATGGCCAAGACCATCGGTGTCAGCGCGTCCTATGTAAACATGCTGGAAAACAACCAACGCAGCCTGTCGGTCTCTGTCTTGATGGCGATAGAGCAAGCCTATCAAGTGGATTGGCGCGGTCTGGTCAGCGACGAAAGCGCGACGACGCTGACAGAGTTGCGCACGGTGTTTCAGGATCCGGTCTTTTCCGGCGCGACACCGGACCTTCAGGAATTGCGCTCTGTGATCGACCATGCCCCGACGGTGGTTCACAATCTGCTTCAGATTTATCGCAGTCACCGCATGACACTGGATCGACTGATGCGCTCGCAAGCGGGGCAAGGGTCAGAGGATCTGCTGGCCTCGTCGCCCGAATCAATCATCCATGACTTTTTCAGAGACCACAAAAACCATTTTCCCGAACTGGAACGCGCCGCAGAACGATTGCGTCAGGAAGAACCTTGCGGATCAGACGAGGTGTTGCTGGTCCTCAAGAACCGCCTGACGCAAAAGCACGGAATTTCCGTACGCATCAAATCCATCGACGATATGTCACGCGCCCTGCGGGTCTTTAACCGAGAGATTTCGGCCCTGTACCTGTCAGAAGCGCTGGACCACCAGAACCGCACGTTTCAACTGGCGCATATGTTGTGCCTGCTGGAATTGAACGACGTCATCGCGCAATTGACCGCGGAAAGCGGGATCACCTCGCCCTCTGGCCTGACACGCTGTCATGTGGAACTGGCCAATTATTTTGCCGCCGCGTTTCTGATGCCCTACGAGACCTTTCGGGAGGCCGCAGAGCGCACGCGCTACGACGTGGATCGCCTTGCGGCCACCTTTGGTGTCTCGTTCGAACAGGTCTGCCACCGCCTGACGACCCTGCAACGCAAAGGGTCAGAGGGCGTGCCGTTTTTCTTTCTGCGGATCGACAAAGCGGGAAACGTGACCAAGCGGTTCAATGCGACCAGCTTTAATCTTGCGGAATATGGCGGATCTTGCCCCGTATGGAACATCCACACCACATTTCGCGCGCCCGGCGTAGTCCATCCACAGCTTGTCGAACTGCCCGATGGAGAGCGGTTTTTCACCGTTAGCCGCACGACAGACAGGCCTGTATACAGTTATGAAACTCAAGATCGCCGTCTGGCGCTGGCCTTGGGTTGCTCTATCGAGCACGCAGATCGCATTGAATATGCCAATCAATTCAACCTCGCGGCAGAGCGTCTTTTCAGCCCGATCGGAATTAGCTGTCACCTTTGCCCAAGGGCGTCCTGCTCGCAACGGGCCCATCAGCCTTTGGTGGTCGAGTTGTTCATCGACACGGACCGTCGCGGCGATACCCGCTATGAAAGCTGACTGTCGCGTTTCTCGGCACGGCGAACGCATCATTTAACGGGTTTGAAACCTTGATGTCTGGCAGTGTCAAAAGAGTCAGGTTTCTTCGAAACCGCTTTGTGCGTGATCAGTAAGGGTATTTCATGATCAAGGTGATCAGATCAGCGGCAACCGCAGTCTTTTAAATCGACACCTAAAATAGGCCCTCCCAAAACCACGAGCAGAGTTGGCTTTGGGAATAGCTTACAGCAGCCCTTATTTTGCCCGCTAAAAACCGGGGGCAAAACAATCAGGTTCAATCGGCAGTGCCAAAGGCACTTCCCGCGTTGGATGGCATGGCGCCAACCGTGTATTCGACATTGGACAGGTTTTCAAAAAGCCACTGATTGGCACATTCCTGCGTATCTTCGATACAAGGCTGAGGCGCGACAGCCGCCACATCTTTTGTGCCCTCAAGGCCAAGCATACCAGTCGCCCATAATGTAATCACAGCCACAAGCGCGGCGGTTGCAAAAGTCAGGCGAACTGGAAAATGGATTGTATTTGGAAAGTTTGTATCAAGAACCGTCATATAGGCCTCCCATAATGAGAGGGCAGCACCATCTGCCCTTACGTCAACGGTTTAAAAGTCAACCGAGACCGCACTACGCCCAGATTGAGGCAAATTCGTGGACAAATGTTCTGGTTCAGCAGATTTGTTGCGGGATTAACGATTTGTTAAGGGTATTTTTCGTGAAAAATCTGCGCGTAGCGGGGGGTGACAGGGGCTAAAAGCGTCAAGACCCAAGTCAAAGCCTGGCGATAAATACCCCTTAACCATCTGATAATGGGAGTGTCCTGAACTCTGTGTATCTGGTGCGGCCCATGCGGGTTTCAGATACG
>CALGTJ010000472.1 GCA_937901435.1 uncultured Rhodobacter sp.
CCCCACCAGAGCTGGAGCCATAGCTGCCCCGATCCCCGGCCGTCATAAAGCGATCCCAGTTCTGCGCGACACGCGGCCCCATCTGCGCCAATTCGAAATCTTCGCGCAGACGCTCTCCGGCGGCGACCAGATTATCCTCCAGAAACGGCTTGCCGTCTTTGTCCTTGCGCCGGGCCAAGGCTGCCAAGGGACTTTCCATAACGTTATAGCGAATGCGTTTGGACGTGCGCCCTTCGCCCTGACGTCCCTCACCCGGCCTGCCATTGCTTTGGCGGATCTCGCGTTCTTCCCACTCGCGGTGCTGATCGCCAAACCGGGCGGACGCCTCGGCAAACCCTTGTTTTCCCGCGTCATGTTCGGACAAAAGCCGCTTTAGCGCGGACCGTCCCAGCGCGCTGATGATATAGCGCGCCACCTTGCCCTTGGTCTTGCCTGTGATCCACTCTTTGACCAGAAACGCCTCTGCCACCACACAGTCCAGCACGGCCGTGCGCACCGCGCGCCCGTCTGGCATTTCACGCACGACAACGGCCTTTTCCATACCCGGTGCGATGGCCATACAAGCGTCCGGCTCTGCCAGTCGCCGCAAGATTCGACGCGCTTCGGCCTCTATCTTGTTATCATCAGGAAGCGTTTCTTTCGAAAAGCGAATCTGTGCCGTCATGTCACTCTGGTCCTTGAAAGAATGGTTTTGAACGGAGCGCCCCACCTTGGCCAACCGATCCAAGGCAGTATCCAGCAACGGATCGTCGCGCCGGGTTTCATTGCGTCTAACTTGCCGCAAAATGGTGGAGGCGTGTACGCCCACCTCTCGCGCCAGTGCCCTGATCGAGCATCCATCTTCGGTGTGTTCCAGATAATGGCGCACATCGTCGGGTACCCAATTTGGATATGCCACGGGTCCATGGCGAAGGATTTCTCCAGTCGTCATTTTGACGTCCTGTCTCTGTTAATGTAATCGTCCCTAGGCTGCAGCTCGCGCGCCCCATTCCGGAGTCTGCGCCAGCCTTAGTCTTAACAACTTATGGTTGTATTTATTTCTATTAGGTTAAAATTGTGGATAAAATTATCCTTTGTCCCCAGTCTATGAACAACCTCTTAAAATGAGGTTCGCAAAATCGCGGTTCCTGCAACAATGGCGAAAATGGGGCAATTCTGTGTCAGTCACATCTGAACAGGAGCACTCCGATGTCCGATCTCACGTCTTTCGTAACCAGCCTGCGCCGCCCTCGTCTGCTTTTGCGGGCCGTTGCCTTTGGACTGAACGACTATAACCGAGAGCGGGTTCTCAAGCGCATAACCAAAGCGTCCAACCTGCCCAGCCCAAACAGTGCCGTGCGCTCGCTTTTACCGATTGAGGAAGGTCTGGAAACGGCGCGTGCCACGGGGGACGCCAGCTATAATGTCTCGCGTCACGTCGAAGTGTTGATCGCGCTTTTGGCAGAGGCACGCCTGCTGGCGCCGCCCAAGCACAGCGTCTGACCCTGTCAAAAAAACGCCCCCAAATTTGGGGGCGTTTAAATTTTAGTAAGCCATGTCAGGCATTTGTGCCTTTTTCTTGGCGACAAATTCGCTCAGTGCCTCATTCACACCCGGATCCAGCATGGGCTGCTGATAGTCGCGCAATTGCTTGGCCACGCGGGCTGTCGCAAGGGTCGAGGTGTCGCGCGCGCCCTCTTCGTCCCAGGTTTCGAAGGGCTTGTAGTCAAACAGATCCGACCGCCAGAAGGCATCCTTGAAATTCGCCTGCGTATGGGCACACCCAAGGTAATGCCCGCCCGGCCCCACCTCTCGGATCGCATCCACCGCCTGCGCATTGGCGTCCATCTGCACGCCTTCGGCTAGTTTATGCAGCGCGCCAAGCTGATCGGCGTCCATCACGAATTTCTCGTAGGACGACACCAACCCACCCTCTAACCAGCCGCAAGCGTGCAGCATAAAGTTCACGCCAGACAGCAGCGCCATGTTCAGCGAATTCGCCGTTTCATAGCCTGCCTGCGCGTCTGGCAATTTTGATCCACAGAATGATCCACCGGAGCGATAGGGCAATTTCAACCTGCGCGCGATCTGCCCTGCGCCATAGGTGATCTGGCTGGCCTCGGGCGTGCCAAAGGTCGGCGCACCGGAATTCATGTCGATCGAGGTGACAAACGCGCCCATAATCACAGGCGATCCGGCGCGGATCATTTGGCTGTAGGCCACGCCAGCCATGACTTCGGCAGCCACCTGCGTCAGCGTGCCGGCCACCGACACCGGGGCCATCGCACCCCCGACGATAAACGGAGAGACGATGCTGGCCTGATTCGCCGCCGCATAGGTTTCCAGCGCCCCCATCATCGTCGCATCAAAGCTGAGCGGCGAGTTGATGTTCACAAGCGAGGTCATTACAGTGCGATCCTTCAGCCCGCCAAACAGGATCTCGCACATCTCGACCGAATCAGCCGCGCGCGAAGGATCAGTGACCGACCCCATGAACGGCTTGTCCGACAGGGTCATATGCGCGTGCAGCATATCAAGATGGCGCTTGTTGACCGCAACATCAGTGGGCTCGCAGACCGTACCGCCTGAATGGTGCAGCCATTTCGACATATACCCCAGTTTCACGAAGTTGCGAAAATCCTCGATGGTCGCATAACGGCGCCCCCCCGCCGCATCGCGCACAAAAGGCGGGCCATAGACCGGGGCCAGCACAAGGGATTTCCCGCCAATTTCCACATTCCGCCCTGGATTGCGCGCATGTTGGGTGAACCGCTCTGGTGCCGTGGCGCACAACTGACGTGCCAGACCGCGCGGAATATGCACCCGCTCGCCCCTCACATCGGCACCCGCATCGCGCCACCGCTGCAAGGCGGCAGGGTTTTCGGTGAAATTCACCCCGATTTCTTCCAGAATCGTCTCGGCGTTGTATTCGATGATCTCCAGCGCTTCCTCGTTCAGGATCTCGAAATTGGGGATCTTTCGCTCGATAAACCGGGCGGTCTCGATCGACACGGCAGAGCGTTCGGCCCGCCGTGCAGCCCCGCCACCGCCCCGCGCCCGTCTCGTTGTTGTCGCTTCAGTCATCTCGCGCCCTCCAGAAAAGCTGTGCTGGTCATAGCCAACACATCCCTCGGCGCGGCAGCAAATTACGTCAGTTACGACGCGAAAACGACATTCGGGGGCCAAGACGCAGAAATACTCACAGAAGGAATCACCCTGCATGGCGATCAGGCCCCCTTAGTCCCCCTTGCACCGCGCCCCGCAGCACCCTAAACCCGCGCGCATGAGCATACATGAACGCCTTCTTATCATTGATTTCGGCTCTCAGGTGACGCAGTTGATTGCGCGGCGCCTGCGGGAGTTGAATGTCTATTGCGAAATTCACCCCTATCAGAATGTCACGCCCGACTTTCTGCTGGAATTCGCGCCAAAGGCGGTGATTTTCTCGGGTGGGCCAGACTCTGTAACCCGCGACGGCAGCCCGCGCCCGCCGATGGAGGTTTACACCCTGAACGTGCCTGTTCTCGGGATCTGTTACGGTCAACAGGTGATGATGCAGCAGCTTGGCGGACAGGTTGAGGGCGGCAAAATCTCTGGCGGTGGCGGAACGGCAGAATTTGGGCGCGCCTATGTGACCAAAAAGGCCGATTTGCCCCTGCTGGACGGCTGGTTTGGCAATGACCGCGAACAGGTCTGGATGAGCCACGGCGATCACGTCGCCAAGCTGGCCCCCGGATTTGAGATCTACGGAACCTCGCCCAACGCGCCCTGTGCGATCATCGCGGATGCCGCGCGCCAATTCTATGCGGTACAGTTTCACCCAGAGGTGCATCACACGCCAAACGGCGCGAAACTATACGAAAATTTCGTGCGCGCAGCCGGGTTTAGCGGCGATTGGACGATGGGCGCCTACCGCGAACAGGCCATCGCCGCGATCCGCGAACAGGTGGGCGATGCCAAGGTCATCTGCGGCCTGTCCGGCGGCGTTGATTCGTCTGTGGCCGCCGTGCTGATCCACGAGGCCATCGGAGATCAGCTGACCTGCGTGTTTGTCGATCACGGTCTGCTGCGCAAGGGCGAGGCCGAAGAGGTCGTGACGATGTTCCGCGACCATTATAACATACCCCTGATCCACGCCGACGAGCAGGAGTTGTTCTTGGGCGAACTTGACGGCGTCTCTGACCCCGAAACCAAGCGCAAGATCATTGGCCGCCCGTTCATCGACG
>CALGTJ010000473.1 GCA_937901435.1 uncultured Rhodobacter sp.
AGGGCGATCACGTTATGACCGCCCATGAATTGCGCCACGAATTTGGTCTTTGGCGCGTTGAACACCTCGCGCGCGGGGCCTGCCTGTTCGATCACCGCGTTGTTCATCACCACGATCTCGTCGGCCAGCGCCAGCGCCTCGTCCTGCCCGTGGGTGACGTGGAGAAAGCTGATGTCGAGCTCTTTTTGCAGCTTGCGCAACTCGGTACGCATCCGGATGCGTAAGAACGGGTCGAGGGCAGACAGAGGCTCGTCCAGCAACAAGACCTGAGGACGGGTGATCAACGCGCGCGCAAGAGCGACCCGTTGCTGCTGCCCGCCCGACAGCTGCGCCGGCAGGCGGTCGGCAAGTGCGGTCAGGTCCACCAGTTCCAGCATCTCCCCCGCTTTTTTGTGGCGTTCTGGCGTGTCGACGCCCTTCATTTTCAGGCTGAAGGCCACGTTGTCCAACACGCTGAGATGCGGAAACAGGGCATAGTTCTGAAACATCATCGCGGTGCCGCGCTTGGCGGGCGGCAGATCGGAAATATTGCGCCCAGCCAGCAAGACAGAGCCGTCAGACACGCTCTCATGGCCCGCAATCATGCGCAGCGTAGAGGATTTTCCGCAGCCCGATGGCCCCAGCAAACAGGTGTAGCTGGACGATTTGAACTTATGATTGATCGCGGCCACCGCCACGGTGCTGCCGTAGCGTTTGGTCAAGGAAACCAGTTCCAGATCTTGCTTGAGTTTGCTCATCGTGCCCCCGCTGTGTGGGTCAACAAAATGGGCAAGCGGGCTGTTCTGAAAGTCAAACCATGCAAAAAAGGATCGCCAAACCGCAGACGGCGCGCGATTAGACGCTCTTGCTGCGCGGCGCTCAAAAAATGAGCGAAAAATTGTATACAAAATCTGGGAAAGTTGCGGGCGATCTGCAAATCACGGAAACGGCAAAGCCCCGGCGTGGCGGGGCTTTGCAGGGCTATATCCCTGATATTGAACTTTTATTTCCGGGTCGAAGACCCTGAAAGGCCAAAGGAATCAAGGCCTTTTGAGGTGATCACGTGGTCTCGCCGCCATTCACCGCGATCATCTGTCCGGTCACGAATCGCGCCTCGGGCGAGGCCAGATAGCAGGCCATCGACGCGATATCCGTCGGCTGGCCCATGAACCCGGTCGGGATCTTGGCGGCGCGGGCGGGGTCATCCTCTGTCAGGGTATCGCTGCGGATCTGCCCCGGAGAGATGACATTGACCGTAATGCCTTTGGGTGCAAATTCTGCCGACAGCGCCTTGGTCATGCCCCAGACACCATGTTTGGCCGCAGAGATCGGCGCACCTTCGAAATAGCCCATCATCGCTTTCATGCCTGCAAAGTTGATGATCCGGCCCCAGCCCTTGTCGACCATCCCCGGCAGAAAGGCGCGGCTCGTGTAGAACACGCCCGACAGCGCCGTGTCGATGACGCTGTGCCAGTCGGCGTCTGACATCTCAAGGAAGGGCTTGTGCGGGCGGCGGGCGGCGTTGTTGACCAGAATATCGACCGTGCCAAACCGGGCCAGCGCGGCCTCTGCCATCCGCGTGACGGCCTCTGATTGTGACACGTCGCCCATGGCAACCAAGGCTTGTGCGCCGGTGGCCTCGACCAAGGCGGCGGTCTCTTGCGCGGCGGCCTCATTGGCAGAGCCATTGACCACAACATTGCACCCAAGCCCGGCCAATTGCACCGCAATCGCGCGGCCTATGTTCTGCCCAGAGCCAGAAACAAACGCAGTTTTTCCGCTGAGAATTTTATCGGTCATTAGCGAGGCATCCTTTTTGTCTTGTAAATTCAATACGGTACATGGGGCGTTTCCGCTGGTTTGCCCGTGGTGGCCCGATCACGACCCCTCTGCTCGCCCGCTGCGACCCCGTTTTATCCCCGTCCTGTTCCCGTCGCGGCATATCGAAACATCCAAGGGCTGACGCAACATCTTGGCCAAAGCGATAATTGTCAATCGACAGAATAATGTTGACAATCTGTAATTTGAACGGCGTGATGGGGCCATGGAAACGCCGCTTCATATAAAGGATTCCTTTCAGAAACTGCGTCAGCGGTCGCTGGTGGTTGAGGTGCGTGACGAGCTTGAGCGGATGATCCTGGAGGGCGAATTGCAGACCGGAGAGCGGCTGAACGAGATCAGCCTTGCGGGGCGTTTGGGCGTCAGTCGCGGGCCTGTCCGCGAGGCGGCGCGCGCGCTGGAACGCGAGGGTCTTGTCAAGGCCGTCGTCAATCAGGGCGTCTATGTGCGCAGCCTTTCGGTGGACGAGGCGCTGGAACTTTATGATCTGCGCGCCATGGTCTCTGGCTATCTGTGTGCGCGGGTGGCCGAGGTGGGTGATCCTGTTGCCATCTCCGCCCTGCGCGGGTTTGTCACCCAAATGCAGGTGGCGGCAGAGGCCGGGGACGAAGAGGCCTATTTTGGGCTGAACCTTGCCTTTCACGACCGGATTGCGGTGGCCTCTGGTGCGGCGCGTGCGGCGGACCTCTATGGCTCTCTGGGCAAAGAAGTGCGCCTGATGCGGCTGCGGGTTCTGACGGGGGCGGCTGCACTGGTCCTGTCCAACGCGGAGCATGACCAGATCGTGCAGGCGATTGAGCGAGGGGATGCGGATGACGCGCGCAGGCACGGCGCGCAGCATCATGTGAATGGAAAGAAACGATTGCTGGAGACGCTCTAGGCCCAAAGACAAAGGGCCGCGGCTTTGGCTGAGACGCAGACCCCTGCCTTGAGGAGAGGGAGCGGGTCGATCAGATTAAACTTTACTGGGAGGATACCATGACCAACATGACTACACCGAAATCCACATGGCTGCGCGCGACCGCATTTGCCAGCCTTCTGGCCTTGCCGATGGCGCTAGGCGACCCTGTTCAGGCACAGACCTATCCGTCAGCGGATGAGACACTTGACTGGACCATCGCCTTTGGTCCGGGTGGCGGCAACGACATCATGGCGCGCACGATTATCGATATCCTGACGAAATACGATATGTATCCCGGCAATATCGCCGCCGAAAACCGCGCCGGTGGGTCTGGCGCTGTGGGCTGGGGCTATCTCTTTGGGCAGTCTGGCAACGGTTATGGCATCTCGACGACCTCGGGCAGCTTTGTGACCACGCCGCTTCAGGCCGACACCCCATGGGAGCCAGAGGATTTCACGCCTGTGGCCCTGCTGGCGACCGATGACCTTGTGCTTGTGGTGAACGGCTCGTCCGAGATCCAGAACATCGACGATTTCATCGCCAAGGCCAAGGCCGAGCCAATGAACATCGGTGGCACGGGCACGGTCAACGTGGACTTTATCGTGCCGACGCTGTTTGCGGAAAAGGCAGGGTTCGAGTTTGACTATGTGTCCTTCAACTCGATGGCGGATCAGACCACTGCACTGCTGTCTGACGCGCTGGACGCGATGGTTGGCAATCCCGGCGAGATCCTTGGCCTGATCGAATCTGGCGAGCTGCGCCCGCTGGTTTTCTCGGGTCAGAACACACCAGAGGCGCTGGCTGGCGTTCCTACTATGGGTGACATCGGATTTGACATCGGCGTGTCGATGCCGCGCGGTCTGATCCTTGCACCCGACGCCCCTGCCGAGGCGCAGGACTGGTGGATCGCAACCATGAAGAAAGTGGTCGAGACCCCAGAGTGGGCCTCTTATATCGCCACCAACACGCTGACCCCGACTGTGATCTACGGCGACGACTTCCGCACCTTCCTTGGCAACACCAAGAACGGGTTTGAGGTCGTGCTGCGTCAGGTCGGCGCAATCGACTAAGCTGAAAACTGGCAAGATGGACCGGCCGCGCCCCGAGGCGCGGCCGGTCTTTTACCCAGCCTGTTCTTTACCCAACGGAACAAAACCATGCGCATTGCATTCCTTATCGTCGTGCTGGCGGGAGCGGTGTTTTACACCTACGTCGCCTTTGACGATCTGTCGTTTCTGACCCGTCGTGGCCGCCTTGGCCCCGGATTTTTCCCGCGTCTTGTCGGTGTGACCATGGTCGCCTTTACGATCTGGGCGCTGGTGGATGCGCTGCGCGAGCGCCCTGTTCCGGCGTCGGCCGGGGGCGTAAACCCTGACGAAGACAACAGCGGCTGGCACGATGTTGTGACGCTGATGGTGCTGGCGGTCTGTTATGCGGTGCTGCTGCGCCTGCTGGGGGGCTTTCCGGCGACGGTGATTTTTCTGGG
>CALGTJ010000474.1 GCA_937901435.1 uncultured Rhodobacter sp.
CCGCTCAATCGCTCCTCGCCGCTCGCGCAGCAGCCGCTCGAGAGCTTTGACGCGCGATTGGGCTTGTTTGGCTTTGCTGGCCTTGGCCTTGAAGCGGTCCACAAAGCTTTGCAGATGGGCGCGGCGGGCGTCTTGTTTCTTGGCCTGTGCGGTCAGAACAGCGCGCTGTTCGGCGCGGGTGCGCGCGAAGGTGTCATAGGTGCCGGTATATAGCGTCAGTTTACGCTCATCCAGATGCAGGATCGCGCCGACAGAGCGGTTCAGCAACTCGCGGTCGTGGCTGATGATGATGACCGTGTGGGGGTATTTGGTCAGATACGCCTCTAGCCACAGCGCGCCTTCGAGGTCGAGGTAGTTGGTCGGCTCGTCCAACAGTAACAGATCAGGCTCTGCAAACAGGACAGAGGCCAGCGCCACGCGCATCCGCCACCCACCCGAAAAGGCAGAGCAGGGCTGTTGCTGTTCTTCGTAGGTGAACCCAAGCCCCTTGAGGATCGAACTGGCCCGCCCCTCGGCAGACCATGCGTCGATATCGGCCAGACGTGTCTGGATTTCGGCGATGCGGGCGGGGTCTTTGGCGGTTTCGGATTCGGCCAGCAGTTCGGCGCGTTCGGTGTCTGCCGCCAGCACCGTGTCCAGCAGCGAGGTCTCAGACCCCGGCACCTCTTGGGCCACACCACCGATCCGCGCGCCGCGCGGGACAGAGATATCGCCCCCCTCCAGCGCCAGCTCTTTGCGGATCAGGCGGAACAGGGTGGTCTTGCCCGCCCCGTTTCGACCCACAAGGCCGACCTTGTGACCATCGGGAATGACAGCAGAGGCGCCCTCGAACAAAGGGCGGCCTTCCATGGCGAACGTTATATCTGAAATGCGCAACATGCGCGTCCCCTAACAAAGAGCCGGGGAACGCGCCAGCGGTGATCGGATGAAATCTGCGTGGCACCAGAGGGGCGGCGCAAAATGAGGCATATTTTCGGGCTGTTGTCGGAAAGTGACAGCGTAAACGGGCTGATTGGGGCGTTAACTTTTGGCCTTGTGAAGGGTCGAGGCTTGGTTTCAAGAGCAGATCAAAGGGTAAAGGGTACATGTTATGAAACTGAAAACAATTGGTCTTGTCGCGACTGTGGCGGTGCTAAGTGCATGTGTAAAGCCGGTGGAGGTGACGCAACCCCCGGCGACGATGGCGCTGAAGAATGCGAATTTCGCACAACGGGTGGTGGCCTACCGCGAGCCGGTTTTGCGGACCTATACAAAGGTCGACGGCAAACAAAGCGAGGTTTCGGGGCTGCGCTGCGTGCTGGATTCGGCCGAACTGAAGGCGACTGTGATCACGCCCGTTGTGGTACGTGTGCCCACGTTCAAGGGCAAGCCGACCGCACTGCGGATTTCATGCGAGGGCGGCGCGCTGGCCGGGGAAACTGTGATCAATCCACAGATCAGCGGAACCGCTGTTGGCGGTGCCTCGGCGGCGGGGCTGGTGGCGGCTGTCGTTTCGACCGCGATTATCGCGTCCCGCGATCAGTGGAATTTCGGGGCTGATGGCCAGCCAATGAGTGTGATCGTAAAATAACGCGGTCAAACGTCCGGTTTGCCGCCTTTTCAAGCGCAGATGGGCATGTTAGGGCGCGGCCAGAATTGAACGGGCGGACAAGGGGTTCTCCCGGAGACAAAGGACACGGAAAAATGGCTTTAGAGCGTACATTCTCCATCATCAAACCCGACGCCACCAAGCGCAACCTGACAGGCGCGATTGCGGCGAAATTCGAGGCCGCTGGCCTGCGTATCGTCGCCTCCAAGCGCATTCAGATGACGCTGGCACAGGCACAGACCTTTTATGGCGTGCATTCCGAGCGTCCGTTTTTCGGTGAGCTCTGTGAATTCATGATTTCCGAGCCAATCGTGGTTCAGGTTCTGGAAGGCGAAGACGCCATTGCCAAGAACCGCGAAGTCATGGGCGCGACCAACCCGGCCGATGCCGCTGAGGGCACGATCCGCAAGGAATTCGCGCTGTCGATCGGAGAGAACTCTGTTCACGGGTCCGACGCACCGGAAACGGCTGCCGAAGAGATTGCGTTTTTCTTTTCCGGTCTGGAACTGGTCGGGTAATCTGACCTGAAGTAAACGCCTGACGGCGTTGCTTTTTTCTCCCCAATCCCGCCTCCGGCAGGGTTGGGGCCCGCCGCCCGGGATCGCAAGTTGCGCGTCATGTGCGGGTGCGGGGCAGGACGCCGATCTCGTTCAGTGCTTTTTCAAGGTCGGACCATTCTGTTGGGGTGTTTGCGCCTTTCAACGCATCAAATCTTGTGCGCAGGGTGATTTTTTCAGCCCCCTTGCAATCGTTCCACGGACGTCCCTGCAACCCCATTACAAGCGCATAGTAGCCGATGAAATGCGGGCTGCCCCCTGCGGCGAGCAGTCGGCGATAGGCCTCATCCGCGCCAAGATCACGCAGGGTTTGCGCGTCATGGATTCTTGCGCGCGCGAAAGCGGCGTCAGAGGCGGGGCCGAGGTTTGGGATGACAGAAACGGGATCGGGCATATTGGATCGCTTTTGGCGGGGCAGGACGGTGGATTGCGTCGCCAGCCTAGCGGAATTCCGGATCATGTCACGCGTTGTATGGGCGGCGCCTAGCCCGGATTATTCATCGAGGCGAGTGTGTGTGATGGCGGCGGTAGCGTAAGTA
>CALGTJ010000475.1 GCA_937901435.1 uncultured Rhodobacter sp.
AGAGAGGATCTTGAGGATGCCGTTGTACGCCTTTTGTGACGCGTTTTCATCCACATAGACGGCCACTTTCCAATCGCCCTCGGCCATGCGACCGGGGATATCGACCAGCATGGCGACGTTCAGACCATCAAGGCTTTCCCCCTCATAGCTGCCCTCGTCGATTTGCAGTGCGAACCATGTTTTGCAGGTGCCCTCTGTCGGAAGATGCGCGCCAAGCGAGATCACGCAGGGGCAAAAGACGGTGCAAGAGCAGTTCATGAACAGCTCTCCCTTGATCTCCCACTCTGTCGGGGTCATCCGACGGCGCAGCGGGTTAGAGTCCATCCGCTGATCCAGTCTGTCGCGGACAGCCAGCCGGTCGCCTTCGGATCGTATCTTCTTTTCCATCTCTCTCCCCTTTATCCTGCGAAACCAGCAGATTGCACCGCAACGAACACACCCGCCGCAATCAGCGCCACGCCTGCCGGTTTCAGCAAACGATGCCCGATCTGCGGCAGTTTTTCAAACACCATGAACAGAGTCGCCAACCCCATCCACGCAAGGTTCATCACCCCCCCGACAAAGCCCAGCGCCATAAAGCCCCAGCAACAGCCCACGCAGAACGCGCCCAGCTTTAACCCCATGCCCAAGCCGCCCGCAAATCCGGTGCGCCAGTGCCCGATGAAATACATGGTCGGGTTGTGGCACACGCCGTGGCAGACATCCTTGATCCGGCTGAACTGAAACGCGCCCACAACGACCAGCAAAGCGGCGGTGACATAGCCCGATTTCGCGATGCCCAGCATGTCGATCACACCGCCAAACAAAAGCGCCAGCTGCGCGCCAGCGATGAGTGCGGCAAAGGCAACCCAGACCACGGCGTAGCCGGACAGCACGCCCAGCCACCCGGCGCGCGAGCCCCCCGCGCGCGCCGCCAGATCCTCGTAGGCGCGCAGGGTTGGCACCAGCGTGGGCAGCATCATCGCCGCCATCATGATCGCCCACATGGCAAACAGCGGGCCAAAGTTCGCCATCGGCATATACATCGGCATCCGCGGGTCCATCGACGCCATGCGTTCGCCCATGGGGCCGGGACGGCCCAGCAGGTCGAGGTCCATCGCCATGGACATCGAATACATCACCCACCACGACCACAGGATCAGCCCGAAAAAGCCCAGCCACAGGGCAGAGCGTATCGCGGTCTGAAACGGGCTTTGGTGCATCGGTCTTGATCCCTGCGCGAGTCTTTCGTGTTGTCTTTTTTTTTCGCTGCACGGCGTTAAATGTCAAACAATTAATGTCTGACATTTGGATCTGATGAAAACCACCCCCCTGTCCAGCGACCGCGACCTGTCGGCCCAGATTGCCGAGGCGATCCGTAACGCCATCGTTTCCGGCGATCTTTTGTCCGATATGCGCCTGCCCTCTGAGGCAGAGCTGTCGGATCAGTTCGGCGTGTCCCGCCCCACGGTGCGCGAGGCGTTGAAACGTCTGGCAGCGCAGAACCTGATCCGAACCCAACGCGGTGCGACCGGCGGGGCCTTTGTGAACAGGCTGACCTTCGAAGAGGCCTACGAGCAGCAGATCACCACCTCGACGCTGCTGCTGTCGATGAACGAGGTTGATTTCGACACCGCCTGCGAGGCGCGTTTCGCGCTGGAGCGCGCCTGTGCCGCTTTGGCCGCCGCCCGGCGCAAACCCACCCATCTGGCGACCATGCGCGCAGAGATAACCCGTCAGGCAGACCCTGCCCTCAGCGACGAGACGTTTTGCGCCTCGGATGTGGCCTTTCACCGGGCGCTGGTCGATGGGGCCTGCAACCCTGTGTTGTCTTATCAACTGGCCGGCGCGGTCGAGGCGATGCAGCCGCTGATGAACATGATCACCTTCACCGCGCGCTCTCGGGTAGAGATCATTTCGCTGCACAGCCGGATCGCCGACGCCATAGAGGCAGGCGACGGCGCAGAGGCCGACCGCGCGCTAGAGGCCCTGTCGCGCTATACGATGGGCTTGGCGGCGCAGGTTCTGGCGCGCCGCGCGACCGCCCCTTGACGCAGGGGATGACCCTCAGCGATTCCAGTCAAAGATGATCGAGCTGCCAAAGCTGTTCCAATCGCCGCTGGTAATGCCGTTGTTTTCGTCGCCGTAGTAGCTGGACAGCCCCTGCAATCGCAGAACAAACACATCGCCTCCGTCCGCTGCCTCTATATAGCCCACGTGGCGCGCGGCGGTGCAGATATCGCTGTCAGCGGTATAGGGATCATTGCCCCAAATCGACTTGTTGGCCCCATTTGGCGTGCAATAACAATCATATGCATCAACGCCGTTCGGGATCGAGGTGCAGACAGGCAGATCAGAGGCCGCGGTTACAGGGGTCCGGGCCACTCCGGCAAAATCAAAGCTGTCGCCATAACTGCCCCAACCGCTGGTCGTGACACCATTGACAACGCTCGCCTGATAGCTGTCCTGTCCCGGCGCCTGCACAAGATTGACGACGCCGCCTGAGGCCCCGATCACGCCCGCATGAACCGCCGCCCGGCAAATCGCGCTGTCGCCCGTATAAGGCCCGCTGCCCCAGACCGAACCCGACCCCGTAGCGCCCGCCGGACAAGAACAGGTCATGCGCCCATCCTGAAACGCCAGCGCACCGCAATCCGCGACCACATCAATCGGGCCGGACACGGCACTGGACGCTGCGGATTTCTTTCCGCCCTGAGCAAAAACCGGAGCCGAAAAAACAACCAAAAGTAAAGCTGTGGCCGCAAAGTGTAAAACGCGAGTCATAAGAACCTCCTGATAAATTTGGACTCAGATTAGGAGAGGAGGATAATCGCTGTCCAATAATTTATATTACTTTTTAATTTTTCTATAAATTCAATACATTACAAATATCAAAACTCAAACTTACAAAATAAAAACAAAAAATCACTGAAGTCCAACTAAAAGCAATGCAAATCCCACTATTAGCAGCAATAACATAGAGAGTATTACAAAAAATGGTTTCTGATAAAACATCTTTTCTGAATAACAGGCTCCACATACAGAGCGGCTAAATCTCATTTTGTGACCACAGTCATGACAGCGAAAAATTCTCACAATATTTGTCCATGTATTTTTGTAGACGTATAGCAAAACGCACAAACCATGAAACAATAAACTCGTGCAACAATTCCCTAACGCAGACACTTGATTGAATAAAGGGCGATATTCGCGGAAGGCGCATAGAAATGAAACTTTTCGCCGACATCTTGCAAGCGCCGCGTGGGGTTGCTAAATATGAGAGGTCGGGAAACCGACTATGGTGATAAACGCGCTCATAATAAGCGGCTCGGACCCGGGGGCGGTACCCGGCGACTCCACCAACTATCCCTTTATTGGGGGGCACTTGGGGTCGAAATAGGATCGACGAACGTCTAAAAGGGTTTGCTTTTACTCGGTGAGGTACCACCGATATCGGTCCAATTTGTACAGTTGCCAATAACAACCGTGCTCCAATGGCTCTGGCTGCGTAAGCAGTTCGAACTATTGAAACCTAAGCCCTTGCGCCTAGCAGCGTAAGGCGGGGTTCGCAGGTACCTGGCAACAGAAACCTGCACTATTCCCTACTGACTAACGCTGACACGTCGCCCCAATTCTGGGCTGGGCTGGGCTTTGGAAAAACGTCGATTTCATTCGACCGCAGCTTTTTTCTTGT
>CALGTJ010000476.1 GCA_937901435.1 uncultured Rhodobacter sp.
CTCGGAAACACAGGACTGGCGCATCCGCCGCGTTGTGCGCGACAAGGTCGTTGCCTGTTCGCAGGCTCTGCCGGACGGTCTGTGCCTGATGATCTTCGAGGCGTTTCGGCCCCGCTCGCGGCAGTGGGAGTTATGGACTCCGGTCTATGCCAGCCTCACCGAAACCCACCCCGACTGGACCAAGGCGCAGGTCTATACCGAAGCGTCGCGCTGGGTGTCGCCGCCAGACGGCTTTGGCAGCGGGCATCAGGCGGGCGCGGCGGTTGACGTGAAACTGGCGCACGCGGATCGCAGCGAGCTGGATTTCGGGGGGCCGATGAACGGTTTGTCCGGGATTGCACCGACCGATTGGCCCGTCCCGCCCGAGATCCGCAAGAACCGCGATACACTGGTCGCGGCGATGCGGGCGGTGGGCATGGTCAACTACCCCGACGAATGGTGGCATTTCTGTTATGGTGATCGGCTTTGGGCCGAAGTGACCAACCGGACAGAGGCGTTTTTTGCGCCGATTGACTAGCGCGACAGGCCTTGCGCGCTTTTCCATGGTGATGCGGTCGGCTAGGGTCGCGACAATCGCCTGCATCATTCGTCCTGGCATCAAGGCTGCGCCCCCGTGTCCCGTCTCAACATCGAACAATTGCGTACGTTTCTGGAGGTGGTCCGCCTTGGCGGCTTTCGCCGCGCGGCGCAAAGCCTGAATGTCACGCAACCGGCCATCAGCGCGCGGATCAAATCGCTGGAGGATACGCTGGCGGTCGAACTGTTCGACCGCTCTGCCGGTGGGATGACGCTGACCAAACGCGGCGAGATGCTGATCCGCTATGCCGAGCAGTTTGAACATCTGGCAGAGCAGGTCACCGCCAATATCATCGCGCCCGAGGCGATAGAGCAGCAGTTGCGCCTTGGCTCTGCCGAAACCGTCGCGCAATCCTGGCTGCCGGATTTTGTCTCGGCGCTGCACCAGAGATTTCCCAAGGTGCAGATCGAGATTGACGTGGATATCTCGACCAATCTGCGCGACCGTTTGCTGGATCGCGAGATCGATCTGGCGATCCTGTTGGGGCCGGTGTCAGAGGCGACGGTGACGAATGTGATCCTGCCCGGTTTTGATCTGGCATGGTATGTGGCCGCCGATGTGCCCAGCCCGGGCGGCGATGAGGCCGCGCTGATCGCAAGCCGCCCGGTGATCACCTATGCCCGCAACACCCGTCCTCACCGAGAGATGAAGCGCGCGCTGTTCGAAAAGGTCGGCCCCGGTGTGCAGATGTTCTCCTCTTCGTCTCTGTCCGCCTGTTTCCGGCTGGTCGAAGTCGGGCTGGGCGTCGCGGCCCTGCCGCAGATTCTGGGGCGCGAGTTGGTGGCGCGCGGTGCCTTGCGCGTCTTTAATCCGGGCTGGCGGCCCGCACCTTTGCAATTCACCGCCTCTTATCTTGGCGATCCCAAAAGCCATGTGGTCCAGGTGGCTGGGCAATTGGCGTTAGAGACGGCACAGGCCCATGCCATGCGACGCGCTGATAAAGATATTTGATCGCTTGACCCAAGAATTTTCGATTTGATTTGATTTCCTTTCCCTGCGACGCTCGCCACAATTCGCCCTTGATGGAAAGTGCCAGACCTTGTCGCCCCCCCCAATCACCATCGCCGTGGATATCGGTGGCACCTTTACCGATCTGGAATTTCGCGATGCGCGCTCTGGCGCGTCCCATAGCCTCAAGTCGCCCACCACGCCGGACAATCCCGCGCGCGGTCTGAGCGATGCAATTGCGCTGGCGGGGGATCGCTTTGGCTTTGGCACGGACGATATCGCGCTGATCCTGCACGGTACCACGATTGCCACGAATGCGGTGCTGACCCGCGATCTGCCTGCCGGGGCGCTGATCACCACGCAGGGGTTCGAGGATGTGCTGGAAATCGGCCGCCACGCGCGCAGCGACATCTATGCGTTGCGTGGCCCTGATCGTACCATCCTGATCCCCCGCCGCCGCCGCTTTGGGGCACCCGGCCGCATTGGTGCGGCCGGAGAGGTGGTGCGAGACATTGATATGGTCGCGCTGGACGCAATGATAGAACAGGTCGCGGCCTCGGGCGTCACCGCCACCGCCATCTGTTTGCTGAACGCCTACGCCAATCCCGCGCAGGAAATCGCGATCCGGGACCGCCTTTTGGCGCGCTGCCCGGATATGGCCGTCTCGTGTAGCCACGAGGTCTCGCCCGAGATCCGCGAGTTCGAGCGCACCGCCACCACGGTTCTGAACGCCCTGCTGGTGCCGGTGATCGCGCGTTATGTCACCGCCCTGCGCGCGCGCCTGAGCGAGGCGCAGATCGCCGCGCCCGTCTATCTGATCCAGTCCAATGGCGGCGCGATCAGCCTTGAGGCGGCAGTGCAGGCCCCGGTCAAACTGCTGCTGTCCGGTCCCTCGGGGGGCGTTCTGGCCGCGCAGAAACTGGCCAATGCGCTGGACACGCCGGATGTGGTCGGCGTTGATATGGGCGGCACCAGCTATGATGTGGCGGTCGTGGCCGCCGGAGAGCGCACCGTGGTGACCCAAGGCGAGATCGACGGCCTGCCGGTGCGCGTGCCCATGGTCGAGATGAACACGATTGGTGCGGGTGGCGGCTCTATCGCTTTTGTTGATCCATCAGGGCGTTTGCAGGTCGGGCCGCGCAGCGCGGGGGCTGTGCCGGGGCCTGTGTGCTATGGGCGCGGCGGGACAGAACCGACAGTGACGGATGTGAACCTGATCCTTGGCCGTCTGGACGGCGCGACCTTTCTGGGTGGGCGCTTTGCCCTTGATCTGGACGGGGCGCGCGCGGCGTTGCGCGACAGGATCGAGGCCCCGCTGGGGCTAAGCCCGGATCACGCCGCCGCTGGTATTCTGGCCGTGGTGAACGCGAAACTGGCCGCTTCGATCAAATTCTCGCTCTTTGCCAAGGGGCTGGACCCGCGCGATTTCGCGTTGATGAGCTTTGGCGGGGCTGGCGGCTTGCACGCCATAGAGGTGGCCGAGGAACTGGGCATCACCCATGTTATCTTTCCCCGCGATCCGTCGACCTTTTCCGCCAATGGCATCCTGTTTTCCGACATCCAGCATGACCTGTCGCGCACAGAGATCCTGCCGCTGACGCCCGCCAGCCTGTCCAACCTCGCCGCGATGGCTGAGGATCTGCGCGCGCGCGGCGCGGCCCTGCTGGAGCGTGACAGGATTGCACAAGACAAACAGATCCTCAGCCTTACCGCTGATCTGCGCTATCGCGGGCAAGCCTTTGAATTAATGACCGCTTTGCCAGAGGGCCCCGTGACAGAGGCGACGTTGACCACCTTGAGAGAGCGGTTCGAGGATCAGCACCGCCAACGCTTTTCCTTTGACGACCCCAAGGAAAGCGTCGAACTGGTCACCCTGCGCCTGACCGCGACGGGCGTTCTGGGCGAGGCGGATCTGCCCGTGATCCCCTATGCGCCCAGTGAGGACGCGACCGTCACCCATCGCCCGGTGCATGTGGACGGCGCCTGGGTCGACACGCCCGTGCATCGTCAGCTTTCGCTTGCGCCCGGTGCCAACGTCAAAGGCCCCGCGATCATTGAACAGGAATACACGACGCTGCTGATCCCGGCGCGCTGGTCGCTGACCATGACGCAAAGCGGGGATATGACCGCAAGGAAGGAACCGTGATG
>CALGTJ010000477.1 GCA_937901435.1 uncultured Rhodobacter sp.
GGACGCGATAATAGCGACCACAAACAACAACCGAAAGCCCTGATCGCATCTGGGGCCGACAAATGTCAAAATCCATTTCGCCCACAAGCACCGCGCCATAATTCGTTTAATCCGCCCCACACCTCAAAAGCATTACCCTCGGCAACAAAGGTTAATAATTTGTTAACGACGGCTGACGTGCTCAATGCACTATGTCATTCAACAATTTTTCAACAAAAATGGATCAAAATGAGGCGCGTCATAATACCGAAATATCTGGCCTGTGGCGGGCAACTGTCTGCTATCGGGGCAAGCATGGTTTCTTTCTATATGCTGATCCGAAAACGGAGGGTCCGCTGACCGGCTTGCCCGTTCATCAATGGGAAAAGCCAAGAGGTCGATCATGCTCTGCTGGGTGGGATGGCGGCTGACGCGGGCGTTCACGGCCTCTGCGGGGTTAGAGGGCGCCCGGCCGTATCTTTTGACCGGCTCGCCTTCAGATGCGACAGAAACGCCTGCACCTTGGTCGTGCGGTGCAGGTCAACATGGGTGACGGTCCACAGGGCCGTAGACCACGCATCGCCCGGTGGGATAACCTCGACCAGATCGGACCGAACACAGGCGTCGTGTTCTGCAAGAAACCCAAGGCCCAATCCCTCGCAAACGGCGCTATGCAGGACGATCAAGTCGGTCGTTTGCAAGGCCAAGGCTGCGAGAGAGACATTGGCGTTCATCCAACCCGTGAACGGTGCCAGACCGGGTCGGTCGACGTTACCCACAAAGCGGTGCCCGTCAAGCCGGTCCGGGTCAGGCCGTCCGGCGCGCTCGATATAGCCCCGACTGGCATAGAGCCCGAAGCGCAGGCGGCGAAACAGCGACACGACATAGTCGGGCACGTCCGGTTTCGTCCCAGCGCGGATCGCCACATGTGCCTCGCCATGTTCAAGGCGGGCCAGTTGCGCGCCCGCCACGAACTCCAGCGCGATCTGCGGATGCGCAAGATGAAAGTCGCGGATCGCGGGCATGACCAGCGGCGCGACACCTGCAAGGGCTGTTACGATCAACGATCCCGACATTTGGCCCGCCTTGCCGCGCGACCGCCCGGCGAGATCGGCGAACATCTCGTCCGCCCGGCCCGCGACCTCCAGCATGTCACGCCCTGCGTCGGTCAGCGCGTAGCCCCGCGCATGGCCGTGGAACAGCGGCGCGCCAAACGCGCCTTCAAGTGTTTCCACATGCCGATTGACCGTCGCGCGGTGCACGCCAAGCGCCTCGGCTGCCGCGCTGACAGTTCCAAGGCGTGCTAGCGTCAACGCAGTGCGCAGTTCGGTCCAGTGATCCATGTCTGTGCATAGCACTGCCCTCGCGTCGCATCAACGCGCACATTATGCGCAAATTGAACTCTGGTGCGCGAATTACTGCGATGACAGTCTCTCGTCGACACCTTTCCTCGACAGGCCTCTAACATGCAAAGATATCACCCCCTCCTCGTCGCGCTGCATTGGCTGATGGCGCCTATGATCCTTGTCGCACTTGCCGCCGGTGGACTCGCGCTGGCGAACATGCCCCCCGACAGCCCCGACAAGGTCGCGGGCCTTGGGGGGCATATGATCTTTGGGATGGTGATCGGCGTTCTGCTGATCCTGCGCCTCGTCACCCGGACCCGCAGCACGCATCCGCCCCATGCCGAAACCGGCAACGCCTTGCTTGACCGCATTGGGCGCTGGACCCATTGGGGCTTTTACGTCCTGATCGCGGGGATGGTGCTGACCGGGATGGCCACGGCCCTTGGCGCAGGGCTCTTTCCCATTGTCTACGGTGGCGCCGCGGAACCATTGCCGCCGGAACTGTCCGACCTTCCACAGCGCATCTCACATGGGGTCATCGCGACACTTTTGGTTGCGTTGATCGCGCTGCACATCGCGGCAGCACTCTATCACCAAGTCGTCCTGAAAGACGGACTCCTGCACCGGATGTGGTTCGCAAAACGCTCTAAATGACCCAACCAAGGGATACCCCCATGAAAATCCTCGCTTTTGCAGCCAGCAATAGTCGCACGTCCCTCAACCGAGTGCTGATCGACTATGCCACGACACGATTGCAGACCAAGATATCGCCCGGAACAGAGATCGAAACACTCGACCTGAACGATTACGAGATGCCGATCTATTCCATCGACCGAGAGCACACGGACGGCATCCCTGCCCCGGCGCAAGACTTCTACGCCCGGATCGGCGCGGCGGATGCGGTTCTCGTCTCTTTCGCGGAACATAATGGCTTTGTGACCGCGGCGTGGAAAAACGTCTTTGACTGGATGAGCCGGATCGAGATGAAGCTTTGGCAGGGCAAACCAGTGGTGATGCTGGCGGCAACCCCCGGACGGCGCGCCGGGGCTAGTGTGCTGGCGAGCCAGCAGATGCTTGCCCCGCATTTCGGCGCAGACCTGCGCGGGGCGCTTGGGATCGGCACGTGGGGCAAGGCATGGGACGCGGACGGCTTAGGGCTGATCCGGCCAGAGGATATCACGGCTCTGGATGACGTGCTTGGCCGCCTCACATCGCCCTCCGACACAGTGACCGCAGCCTGACGAAACCATCGAACATCGTTCTAAAGCACTGAATTAAAGGAATTTCCGAATGACTGCGACACAAACCACCGCCCTGAAAATCGCCACCGTGCTCTGGGTGATATGGGGTCTCGTCCATATGCTGGCGGTCGTCATGACCATCGCGCAGGCCCCCTCTGACGGCTTTGCCGCCATTGCCGACGCGGTGGACCCGGCGCTGTTGGTCGCGGACTATCATCCGGCAGTCGCGGGCGTGTTGAACCAGCACGGCTTCAACCTGCTGTGGATCGGCCTCGCCACCACCGTCGGTGCGGTTTTTATCTGGCGCGCAAACATGACCGCGATCTGGGTGACGGCGATGGTCGGTGGTCTGGCAGATGTCGGCTATCTTTTGTTCGTCGACCTGCCGGGCTACGTGAACTTTGTTCCAGGCACGGTGATGACGCTGATCTCTGCCTCGGCGGTCGTGCTCAGCTTCTGGGTCTGGCTGCCGAACCGTCGCAAACCCAATCCGTGATCCCCCAACTCAATCGAAGGGCATCACCATGACCGAACGCCCCAAGATCACCGCCGCAGAGAACGGCCCGCTGATCATCAAAACCCCGCCCGATCTGTCCGGATTGATCGCGGTGGAGCTTGCGGATCACCCCAAAGTGGCACTCTGCCGGTGCGGTGCCTCGGCCAACAAGCCGTTCTGCGACGCGCCCATGCAAAGATCGGGTTCGACAGCACACCCGATCACAGCCGCCTGCCCTTCAGGCGCGCTGCGCGTCTCGATCGCCGATCAGACAGCGCAACCTATGACCACCGGCGACATTGCGTGATCGCGCGTTGCGTGCCACTGGCGGGCAGCGCGTGGCCGCGCGGGAGCAACGAAATCACTAATGGCTTGCCGCGACAATACTTTCCCAAAAGCACGGACCGCAGCCAGAACGGTGTCAATCAGTTGAGCGCGGTCGCGCATGCGGTGCACACAAGACTCTGCAAAACCTTCTGCTTAAGAACTCCGGCGCAAGCTCTCGACCAGTTGCTCAACAGGGTATAATCAAATGTGTTGCGGCGACCCTTTGAATCCGCCTTAGCCCGGATTATTCACCACGGTCGGTTGGCGGCTGCGGTATGAGAGTGAT
>CALGTJ010000478.1 GCA_937901435.1 uncultured Rhodobacter sp.
CAGTCAAACACAGTCAAGCCACAACCCGATGGGTGATCAGCACACGCTTACGGATCAAGCTGGGGACTTGGCTGGAGTTCTAGGCTATTGCCGTGCCCGCGCTGTTGGGGTTTTATCTGCGTATGACAGAACCGCAGCCCCAAAACCCCGATGTGATCCGTCCGACGGACAAGGGCGCCCGCGCCCTTGCGCAAAACCTGCTGGAGCAGGCGGCATTTGGGGCGATTGCAGTGATCGATCTGGCCACACAGACCCCGATGGTCACTCGCATCGCTCTGGCCACGGACATGGACGGCGCACCCGTGACCCTGATTTCGGACCTGTCCCAGCACACCCGCGCCCTACGGGACAACCCGGCCTGCTCGCTGTTGTTGGGAGAACCCGGTGACAAGGGGGGCGATCCCCTGACCCATCCGCGCCTGACCCTGCAATGCCGTGCGGCCTTTGTCGCACAAAACACGCCAGCGCATATGACCCTGCGCAACCGCTACCTCGATCAGCGCCCCAAGGCCCGGCAATACATCGATTTTGGCGACTTTCGCTTTGTCACCTTCCACATTGTCGAAGGCTTTCTGAACGGTGGCTTTGGCAAGGCCTACACCCTTGCCAAAGCCGATATTATCGCGCCTGCCGTTTAAACAGGCTTGTCCATCCTTGCGGTCACCACCACGGTCCCGCGGCAAGCCTCGGGCCAGCGCAGTTGCACCTGATCCTGATTGGCCCCCGCATTTGGCGTGGCCGACGGAAAGTGATAGGTCGTCTGGTTGGCTCCGTTTTGAATGCTGCCTCTGGCCGTGATCGATTCGACCGTGCGGCAATACCCCTCGAACGGCAAATAAGCCCCGACGTTTAGATTCCAGACCGACGCATTGCTGGGCTGTGCAAATTCCAGCGTCACTGGATTGATCGTCAACTGATCAACGCCATTGAACGTATTTCCCGTGAACACCACGTTCCGACTGCGATCTAAATCCAGCGTCGCGATAGAGGTATCAATTCCCTCGACCCGCACAACTGCGCCATTGATCGACTTGAACGTATTGCCCGACACATTCAGGCCCTGAATGAAATGCCCAGGCCCATGCAGTTTGATGACCAGCCAGCGAAACGATGTGGCCGTGTCGCTTGCCATAAAGATATTGGCATCAATCGACAGGGCGCCAAAGGAAAACTCGTTCGAGAAATCCGGTGCAGGGTCATGCTCGTTCGTCCATTCGATAAACGCGTTATCAATGTAATTTCCAGTAACGAAAGATTTGACATTCGGCTCGGTAAAGACCAGCCCGGCCAGTACCGGTGCATCCGGCACTTCATCGCCCTGAAACAGATGGTTGCCCACGATAATATGCCCGCTGCCATGCAGGATCGCAGTCATCCCAAACCGTTGAAACCGGTTGTTGCGGATTTTTGCGTCATTGGCATTCACGTTGAACACAACCGACTGCCGCGCGGTGGCGGGGGTCTGCTGTTCGCTCGAGGCAAAGTGGCATCGGTCAATTTGCAGATCCTGACAGCCATCCCCGATCGAGGTGATGCTGCGATCCTTGCCCTTGGTGATAAAACAGTCGCGCAGATGAAAGGTCTCGCCCGCCGGGGCCAGCATAATCCCGCTGCCAAACCTGTTGCACTGAATTTCCACATCAGTCAGCGTGAACTTGGACAGTTTGACAAAGTTGCTGAAATCAAGCGCATATTTGAACCGCTTGAACGTATAGGTCTGACTTGATTGCGCGGCATACAGGGGCTGGCTAAGGGTCAGTTCACCTGCGCCGATATTGCGGTCTCGCACATAAACCTCGCGCCCCACGCCGGTGCCCGTCACCAACGAGCTAACCGCGATATTGGCCACATTCGCCACATTGGTCAGTTTTCGCGGATTGTTCGCGGTATAATTGGCGGCAGAGGTCGCTGTGTCTGTGTCCCAATTGGAACTCGACACCACGTTGATCTGGCCATTGCGGATCACGCGGCGCACCTCGAACGTGTCCTTATTGGCCAGAACAGCCTGCATATCTATCGGATGGTCCAACTCGATCCGGCGGCCCTGCAAATCCAGCGAGTCATGATCGGTAAAGTTCAGTAACGCCTGAAACGCCTTCTTGAACGCCAGAACCTCGTCCCCAAAGGCATCGATGTAGCTGCCCAGCTCAAAATTCTTGCGTAGTATCAATCGTTCCAGCGTGGGCATCGTCACTGTGCCCTCAAAGCGCACGCGGTTCTCGAACGTCATGCTGCCGTTCAGAAAATAGGTGCCGGCTGACACCAGAACCTGCCGTCCGTTGGCCGCATTATCCGCCGCGTTGAATGCGGCGAGATCGTTGGTCACGCCGTCGCCAATCGCACCGTAATCGCGCACATCGACCCAATCCATCATGGACCGCAAAAAGACACTGGTCACATCGGTGATCTCGATATCATCGATGCGCACCACGCCCCCATTCGGCCCGGTCAGATCCAGACCAAAGTGACCGTAAATCGGCTCGCTCCCCCAGACCATATCGACGCCATTGCGATCTCCGCCGCCGATGATCGCGCTTACCTCGACCACATCGCCGTACGCCGTCAGCGTGGTTGTGGGTCCCGTTTCGACCAGCCCGCTTACATGCGCACCGCCGCTTTTGCCCGCCCAGGCGGCAATGCGCACATTGGGCAGATTGCCGGTGATCGCCTTGATCCGCACCTTCACCTGCAAATAGCAACCGGGCAGTAAAGGCGTCTCACCCATATAGCGCAGCTTTTGTGTGCTTTGGGTTTTCACCATCTCCAGACAGCCGGCAAAGTCTAGATCCGCAGGCACAAAAGCCGCATTCAGCGCGCCGTCATATGTGTCAGAGCCCGGCGTGCCATCCTCGCTGGACCACACATCAAGCCCGCCACTGAACGCAGGCGGCATCAACAACAGCCCGTCCATAATTGCCTTATTCATCCAAAACCCCTTTCAAATCCCAATCTCACGCGCCGCATCTGCCCATGGGGTTTTCCCGACGCTTTAGCGCCGTCGCAGGAAAACCGAACTCTCATGAATGAAACTGGCACGCCACCCAGACCGACAAAGGAGATATCAGTTAGGGTTAAAACTCTTGTTAACCCTGCGCGCGGTGGCCCTGGGTACCAAAGAAGTCCAACCAAAAAAGCTGGACCCGGAACAGACTGTAAGGCAATCGTTACCTTGAATTTTATGCAATCTTTTTTTTCGGGGTAACTATATGGAATATCGTCTCATGACAGCTCACACACTCGCAGATATCCCTGACCACGCTGACTTTGAGGCCCTCAGACGAGAGTGGTTCACCGTCGCCACCGCCGACCTTGCAAGTATTGGCGGTCCCAAGCGGACAGTGGACGAGATGATGGTCGATTTCTGGCCCGGCATGCAGGACTATCTGGCGCCAGAAGGCTGGGTCGTGTCGCGAAGGTGGTGGAAATTTGAAGGCGGCGTAATCTCCGGGTGAA
>CALGTJ010000479.1 GCA_937901435.1 uncultured Rhodobacter sp.
CAGATCAGCGCTCAAGGGAATCCCAACGATTCAGGTTTCAGGTCGGACGCTTTAAGCGCGTGGCCCAGTTCAGAGGCTGCGGGAAAGCACGGATCTGCAATCAACACAGCGACCCGCGCAACTGGTCGATCAGCTCTTGCAAAGTCAGACCGGGATTAAGCGGTAAAATCGACACCCGACTGCATAACCCAAGAACGATGGCCCCGGTCGACCATTCATCCCTGAGCAAAGTCGCAACCCGCATCCCCGTCTGCACGCCTGCCGCCGACGCATGAGTGCCTACCGCGTCGAGCGTGGTTGAAAATTCAGCGCGCGACACGGATCGCCCGTCTGACGAGATGACGGCGGTCTCGTTTGGAAACGCACCCAGCTTTTGCACAATCTGATCGAAAAAATCCGTCATATTGAATACTATACCTTAAAATTAACCTCAAATATTAAGGTTTTTTATCTCGCGCTCAAGGGATGGAAAACAAAGAGGGCATGAAATGTAATTCCGGCGCTGAATTTAGATCGTATGCAAGGATAGAAAGGGGTGGAAAAGTGTGGCGACCATCCTGAATGCGCCCATTTCCTTTGCGCTCTATGCCATTGGTGCCTCTAAAAGCGCCGATGGCTACAACCGAACCTCAGATGACCGCAGATCTGGGCAAAGGCCCTGTCTCACTCCAAATGGGCTTATGGCGCATTCTCGGCCAAATCAGGATCGCGCTCGGCCTCGGCATTTTCAGCAGCCCACTCGCCGGCCGCTTCCACCACCACTGGCGAGGAGGTTGGCAGCACATTCAGATAACTTTCGGTGTCGCTGACCGGAACCATTGCACGCTGGGTCATTCGGTAAAGCGCATAGAACGCGATAGCGCCAAAGGTAACGCCAAGCACCAGCCAGAACGCATAAGGATCCAGCCGCTGCATTGCCCAGCCGGCGACCAGTGGCCCCGCGATCGCCCCCACCCCGAAGGTAAACACCAGCCCCCCGGATGCGGCGGGCATGTCGTCAGCGGATAGAGCATCGTTGGTATAGGCCAGCAGCAGTGCATAAAGGGGGGTCGTGACGCCTCCGGCAAGAAAGGCGGCGGCCATCAAGGGCCAAAGTCCCCCGCCTGTGACCCATCCCACAAAGCAAGACGCGGCACCCAAGGCCGCAGCGCCGAAGATCAGCTTGCGGCGGTCCATCCGGTCCGACAACCAGCCGATAGGATATTGCAGCACCAACGCTCCGGCGAACAACATTGCGACGAACAACGCGATTTGCGTCGCAGACAGCCCGATCTGGCTGCCAAAAACCGCGCCCATACCCGATTGCGTTGCATAAACGCTGCCCAACAGGAAAATGCCCACGGCCCCCAACGGCGAGCCCCTGAAAAGATCACGCATCGGCATCGGACGCGCGACTTGGACTGCGGGGACCGCGGCGGCCGACAAAAGAATGGGCGCGAAGGAGATCGAGACAAGGATCGACGTGCCGATGAAGAGGACCGATGTTCCCGCATCGCCAAGTGTCAGCAGACCCTGCGCCCCGATAATGCCCAGCGTTTGTGCGATCATGTAGGCCGACAGCACTTTGCCGCGCGTCTCATTTGTGGCTGCTGCATTCAGCCAGCTCTCTGCGGCCACGTAGATGCCCGACATGCAAAAGCCGATGAGCACGCGCAATATTGTCCAGGCCCAGGGTTCGGTCAAAAGCGGCAGCGAGATCAACCCCGCTGACATAAAACTGCCGAGTGCCGCAAAGACACGCACATGCCCGACACGCTGGATCAGCAAGGGGGTAAGACGCGCACCAGACAGGAAACCGAGGAAATACCCCGAGGTGACAACGGCGAGCTCTGTCGACGAGAACCCCTCTATTCCGCCGCGCAGGCCGATCAGGGTGAAATGCATCCCGTTGCCCAACATGATCAGCACGATACCAAGCAAAAGAGCCCAGACCCCAGACAGTACGTTGATCATGGAAAGGCCCTTCTCGACTTGCGGTATCCGCCAAGTGCGCTTGAGATGACATCGGCACGCCATCCTTGCTTTCGCTGCAGCGCCGCATACGTTTTCGTTTGCGACACGGCTTGGGCGGGGACGCGATTCGTTTGTGGTTTTCTGCGGGGATCTCAGGGATTTTTAGGGCTGGTTTCTATCGCCAGATCGTCCGCACTGGCGGCTTCCAAAGCGCGTCATTTGGTGAGCCCGGTTAAGGCAAATTGGTATCTCGGCTTTGAGGATGCTATAAACTTGGGATGACACGAAATCTTCAGGAATTATTGGAAGGCGATGAGCCTGTCGCCCTTCGTCGCATCGAAAAAGCTCTCGTCGCAGTTGATGACCGAAACGAAACCGTCGAAACGGTGCTGAGCGTCTTGTTGTGGCGCCGCTGCACCATGGGCCAAAACGGCATTCTTGGGGCGTTCCTCAATCATGAATGTGTGGCGCGCGTTGATGTGCTGGACGAACATCTTGACCGCGTTGGGGCATCAGGCGCTGCTCAGTCCATGCGGGATCTTCGAGGTCGTGTCGCGAAGGTGGTGGAAATTTGAAGGCGGCGTAATCTCCGGGTGAAG
>CALGTJ010000480.1 GCA_937901435.1 uncultured Rhodobacter sp.
CGGCATAAACCGTGCAATTTTGTTGAAATAATGCCGCGCTTGGACGAACACCTGCGACGGAAATAGACCAACGGGTCGTTGAATGACTAAACACTTGCAGGTGCGACGCCTTGGCGGGCAGCTTGTGGGCACTATGTATCGGTTCAGTCGAAGCAACGGCGCATGAGGATGTTATATCAATGCGATTTTTAAGGCAAAGCCTGACCGGTCTGTTTCTATTTTCAGCGGCGGTTGCTGTTTTATTCTATGCGGGCGATTTGATAAAAACCGCGCTGGACGAAAAGGCCGCGCGCGCCGAGCGCCCCTCACAGAGCCGCGAACGGGTCTTTGCGGTGAATGTCATCACTGCGGATCCAGCAACTGTACGCCCGGTTTTGACGGCATTTGGTGATGTCAAAAGTCGCCGGACATTGGAAATACGCGCGGCGCTTTCGGGGCAAGTCGTCGAGCTTACGGACAACTTTGTCGAAGGTGGGCAGGTTACACAAGGGCAAGTGCTAGCACTGATTGATCCTGCAAATACTCAAGATGCTCTGGCCCGGATTGAAACCGATCTCATGGATGCCGAAGCTGAACAGCGCGAAGCAGTGGCGGCAGTTCTTTTGGCTCAAGACGAGGTAGTCGCGGCACGCGAACAGGTTGCTTTACGCAGCAGGGTGCTGCAGCGGCAGAGCGATTTGCGGGCGCGCGGTGTAGGCACGGTTGCTGCGGTTGAAACGGCGGAGCTGGCCGCCTCTACGGCCCGTCAGTCGGTGCTGGCAAAACGGCAAGGTCTTGCGCGGGCAGAAGCCCGGGTTGATCAGGCCGCAACCCGTCTTGCACGAGCGCAGATTTCACGCGACGAGGCCAAGCGTAGGCTGGCCGACACCAGTATCGTTGCGGGCTTTGACGGCATGCTGAGTGCCGTTAATATAGTAGAGGGCGGATTGGTATCGGTTAACGAACGTCTGGCGCAGTTAATCGATCCGGCGGCGCTGGAAGTGGCTTTTCGGATCTCAACGGCGCAATACGCGCGCCTGTTGGATGACAGCGGTGTGCTGCGCCAGGCCCCAGTTAAGGTGACGCTGACTGTGTTTGGCACTGATCTGGTATCATCTGGGCAGTTGACCCGCGACAGTGCTGCTGTCGGCGATGGCCAGACCGGAAGGCTGATTTTTGCGCGAATTGATCAGCCTGTCGGTTTGAAGCCGGGCGATTTTGTCACTGTTGAGGTCACCGAGCCACCCCTGAACTATGTGATCCGCTTGCCGTCTTCGGCACTGGATGCGGCCGGAGAGGTTCTGATTTTAGGCGAAGAGGACCGCTTGCAGGTGCGGCCCGTACAATTGTTACGCCGTCAGGGCGATGACGTTCTGGTTCGGGCGCCTGATCTGCTTGGGGCTGAAATTGTGGCACAACGATCGCCTCTCTTGGGTGTGGGGATCAAAGTGCGGCCGCTGCGCGCGACCGATGATAAGGCGCCCAAAGCGCCGGATATGGTGGAACTCACTGCCGAGCGCAAGGCCAAGCTGGTGGCGTTTGTGACCGCGAATAAACGCATGCCGGCGGCGGCCAAACAGCGCATTCTCGGCCAGCTTGAGAAACCCAAAGTTCCCGCTCGGATGGTCGAGCGGATTGAAAGCAGGATGGGGGGGTAGCGATGCGCGACCTTTCTTCTGGTGCCAACGGGGTGCTGTCGTATTTCATCCGTCATAAAACGCTGGCCAATTTACTGCTAGTGGTGCTGATTGTTGCGGGTTTGATGGCCTTACCCCGCATGAGGGCGCAGTTTTTCCCTGATGTGGTTCTGGAATCGGTGTCGGTTTATGTGGTCTGGGACGGCGCAGGGGCTGAAGATGTTGATCGTGCAATTATACAGGTGTTGGAGCCTGTTTTGTTGGCGGTCGAGGGCGTGGAAAGCACTGAAAGCACGTCGCGTGAAGGCTCGGCACGGGTCAAACTGGAGTTCGAACCAAACTGGGATATGGCGCGGGCCACAGATGATGTGCAAACCGCCATCGAGACGGTGACGACTCTGCCGGACGAGGCTGAAACACCGATTGTGCGCCGTGCGGTTTGGCGTGATCGGGTGACCGATGTGGTGATCAGCGGGCCGGTAGGGATCGAACAGCTTGGACGCTTTACCGACGAATTGGTCACGCGACTTTACAACGCGGGGGCCACCCGGAGCACGATTCGCGGGCTGGCCGCCCCGGAGACGGTAATCGAAGTACCCAGCGCCAACTTGCGGGCCTATAAAATCTCGATGCAGCAGATTGCGCAGGCAATTGCAGAAGAGGTTGACGTCGATCCGGCTGGCGATGTCACGGGCTCAAATACCCGGGTTAGAACCGGAGTTGCCAAGCGTTCGGCGGCGCAGATACGCGCCATTGTGCTGCGGTCTAATCCTGACGGATCCAGTCTGACAGTGGGGGATGTCGCCCGGGTAGCTGTTGATGGGATTGACCGTAAGCGCAGTTATTTTGTTGGAGAACAGCCGGCGATGTCGGTGCGCATAGACCGCTCTGATCGGGGGGATGCCATTGGCATTCAGCGCGTGGTCGAGCGGGTT
>CALGTJ010000481.1 GCA_937901435.1 uncultured Rhodobacter sp.
TCGCATTCGCGCCCGGATCAACGGGAAAGAACAGCCCCGTTGCACGCAGCTCTGTATTCAGCGCCTCTCGCGTCACGCCGGGCTGGATCACCACGTCCATATCCTCGGCATTGATCTGCAACACCTTGTTCATCCGCGAGAAATCCACGCAGACCCCGCCCTGAACGGCTAACGCGTGCCCCTCTAGCGAGGTGCCAGCACCCCATGCGACCACAGGACATCCATGGCGGGCACATATCTTGACGATCTCACTGACTTCGTTTGTATTTTCCGGATATGCGACCGCATCTGGCAAGGTCAGGGGGAAATAGGTCTCGGATCGGCCATGAATGTCCAGATCAGACTTGGATTGGGTCAGTCTTGGGCCTAGAAACGAGGCCAATTCGGTCACTGCGGCGTCTATGGTCATGGGCGATTTTCCTTATTGGTCGAGATGGGATCCTAGGCCATGCGGGGGGCCGGGAAAAGCCCATGGGTGAGTGCCTCTGCGCTGGAAGACGGAATGAACCAGCCGAACAAGTCCCTGATCGCGGCGCAGGTCGACAATGCGGCCCGATCCGTGCGCGACGGCTGGCGGGTGCTGCGCACCCATGGCCCCGGACAGGTGCAGTTCTGGTTTATCGCACTGGCGATCGGCATCGGCGCGGGGCTGGCCGCCTTGTTCTTTCGGATGGGCATCGAGGCGCTGCAACTGTGGCTGTATCAATCCGATGACATCCACTTGCTGCACAGTCTTGTCACCCATCTGCCGTGGTATCTGATCCTGTTTATTCCGGTGGTGGGGGGGCTGATCACGGGGCTTATCCTGCACAACTTCACCCCCGATGCGCGTGTGCGCTCTGTTGCGGATGTGATCGAGGGCGCGGCGCTGCATGATGGCCGTGTCGAAACGCGCGAGGGGCTGGCCTCGGCCGCGGCCTCTTTTATCACGCTCAGTTCGGGGGGGTCGGCAGGGCGCGAGGGGCCTGTGGTGCATATGGCCGGGGTGATCTCGACTTGGGTGTCCAACCGGATCAATGCCGATGGGATCACGGGCCGTGACCTTTTGGGCTGTGCGGTGGCGGCGGCGGTCTCTGCCTCTTTCAACGCGCCGATTGCGGGGGCGATCTTTGCGCTAGAGGTCATCCTGCGCCACTTTGCCGTCCACGCCTTTGCGCCCATTGTTATCGCCTCAGTTGCAGGAACGGTCATCAACCGGCTGGAATTTGGCGACATCACGGAATTCAGACTGCCCACCGAAAATGCGTTGGAATTCTATGTGGAATTGCCCGCCTTTCTGTTGCTCGGTCTGGTGTGCGGTGTCGTGGGGGTTGCCTTGATGAAGGCGATTTTCTGGACCGACGACATGGCAAACCACTTGCAGGCAAAGACTGGCCTGCCGCGCTATCTGCGCCCTGCATTGGCGGGGCTGCTGTTGGGTGGGCTGGCGCTGGCCTATCCGCATATCATTGGCGTGGGCTATGAAACCACGTCGCTGGCCCTGACGGGAAACCTGCTGCTGCACGAGGCGATTGTCTTTGCGGTCATCAAGGTCATCGCCGTTGCCATCACCATTTCCGGGCGCATGGGCGGGGGGGTATTTTCGCCTGCGCTGATGTTGGGGGCGCTGACCGGGTTGGCCTTTGGGCTGATCGCGACCAGCATTTTCCCAGAGGTTTCCGGCTCGCAATCCCTTTACGCACTGGCGGGGATGGGGGCTGTGGCGGCGGCTGTGTTGGGCGCGCCGATTTCGACTGCCTTGATCGTGTTCGAATTGACGGGCGACTGGCAGACGGGGCTTGCGGTGATGGTGGCGGTGTCCCTTTCCACGGCCCTTGCGTCGCGGCTTGTGGATCGCTCGTTCTTCCTGACTCAGCTAGAGCGGCGCAATATCCATCTCGCCGCCGGGCCTCAGGCCTATCTGCTGGCAATGGTGCGCGTGGCTTCGGTGATCCGGCCGATTTCCGAGACTGGCGAGGCCACGCAAGAGACCTGTTGGGAGTTGATCGAGCAGGGGATTTATCTGGACGGTGCAGATACACTAGAGGCCGCAATGCCGGTCTTTGACCAATCCTCGGTTGCCTTTCTGCCCGTCGTCACTCTCTGGGCCGATGGCCGTCCGCCCGAACTTTTGGGCGTGCTTTACCATCTGGATGCGCTGAAAGCCTACAACAAGGTGCTGGCGGCCACCGCCGCAGAAGAGCATTCCTGATCAGGCAAGAACACCCCTTTGCCTGTCATCCTGGCCTAAACACTCTGGTGGCCGTTCATTTTTGCGTCATTGGTCCGAGAGACTATGAACGACGGGGCTGGCCCCCAACCTGTCGGATTTGTGCGGCAAATTCGAAGCGTTGCCAAGGCACTCCGCGCAAAGGTGAGGCCCGGCAAATACCCTAGAACTCTTCGACCGTTACCTTGTCGGCATAAAACGCCAGATGTCCGGCAATGTCAGAAAGTCCCTCAAGCGGGGTCTCATAACTCCAGGCTGCATCTTTGATGGTGCCGGATTTCGCCTCGATCGAATAATGGGTGGCCTCGCCTTTATGGGGGCAATGGGTCACCGTGTCGGAGCGGTCCAGAAAGGCCATCGCGATATCGTTGCGCGGGATGTAGATCACTGGGGTGTAGCTGCCCTCAGTCAACTCTATGGCGGTGGTCGTTTCGCCCAGAACGGCCCCGCCTGCACGCACC
>CALGTJ010000482.1 GCA_937901435.1 uncultured Rhodobacter sp.
GTGATACGTTTCTGATCGGCGGGCGGATCGTGCGCTATGACCGGCTGCGCGAGATGACGTTAGAGGTCTCTCCCAATGCCTCTAAACGCCCAAAGATCGCGACATTCATGGGCACGAAATTCGCTACCTCAACGCAACTCAGCCAGCGCATTCTGGCGATGTTCCAGCAAGACGACTGGCCCGAACTGCCGGGTCATACCGCTTGGTGGCTGGGCTTGCAGCACCGCGTGTCAAAGATGCCGCAAGCAGATCGGCTGCTGGTGGAAAGTTTCGTAGATCGGGGGCGCGAATATACCTGCATCTATGGCTTTGCCGGGCGCAATGCGATGCAGACGCTGGGACTGCTGCTAACGCAACGGATGGAAGATTTGGGGCTGAACCCGCTGGGATTTGTGGCGACTGATTACGCGGTGCTGATCTGGGGGCTGGATGCGGTGCAAGACCCCGCGCGCCTCTTTGAAGGCGACAGCCTGCGCGAGGGGTTCGAGACATGGCTGGCGGGCAATGCGGTGATGAAGCGGACCTTCAAGACAAGCGCGATCATCACCGGGTTGATTGATCGCCGCTCGCAGGGGCAAAAGAAAAGCGGACGCCAAGCGACGTTTTCCAGCGATATTCTGTATGACACACTGCGCAAATACGACCCTGATCATGTCCTGATGCAGATCACCCGCGAAGAGGCGTTGAAGGGGCTCGTGGATTTCGGACGGCTTGAGGAAATGCTGGATCGAACCAAAGGGCGTATTGACCACGTGGTTTTGGATCGCATCACACCACTGGCCGCACCGCTGTTGCTGGAGATGGGACGGGTACCGATCCACGGCGCGGCGAGCGAACAATTGCTGGTACAAGAAGCGGAACGGTTGATGAAAGCGGCTGGGTTAGAGGAGTAGTCCTTTCGGGGCGGCTGGCCGGAACCGTTCTATCGAATTTGCAAGCAAATCCGACAGGTTGGGGGCGCTGCCCCCAAACCCCCGGAGTATTTTGGCCAAGATGAAAAGGACGGGGTCAGTTTTGCCTTTAGTGTTTCTCGGAGTACCTGAAACATCGCGCGTCGCTTAGCGCGCCAAAAAGTCTTTTAACCCGGCCGCCCCATTTGGCGACAGCCCGTAGATCCCTTTTTCGATCTTTTCGAACCACCCGTAGTGATCCTGCGCCATCATACGGGTCGCCACCTTTACACCGACCGCTTTTGCTACGACGGCGCCTTTGCTGGGGCCGTTTTCCGCCAGATACCCTGCGATTTTGACGACGTCCTGACGATAGGCGGTCACCAGACCTTCACGCGTCGCACCGCCCTTGTTGGGGTCGCCTTCGCGCCGGGCGAATTCGCGCAACAGTTTGGTTTTGCGGGGCTTGTATTTGCGCGGAGCATAGGGGCCGGGGTCGCAATGCACCTCGACCAACCCGTCATCAAGCCGTACGGTCAGCACCCCCAAACCAAGGCGACGACAGATTTTGATGTTCTCTTGCAATGCCTTATAGGCCACGCGGCTGGTTTGGCGCGGCACGGCCACATAGACCGCATCGGTGATCGACAGACGTGCCACGCCCTGTTGCAGCAGGGACAGGGAAAACCCGGTCTTGAGCTCCACGATCACCGGGTCTTCCTCACCTCGACAGGCCACCACATCCGCTTGCAGGATTTCGGATTTCACTTCGTAGCCCTGCCTTTCAAGAAAGGTTTTCACAGGGCCGTAGAGGTCCGTCTCTCGGGCTTTGCTCATCTTGCGTCCATTGGGCCGAGACTATTGTGTGGTATCTATTGGCCAGCGGGCACCATGAATGTGAGCGAAGCCCAGAGAGATTCCCAGACCGGATCACTTTCCGCAACGGGATCAAGCGCACGCATCACGACCGCATCCACCAGATACTCATGCCCCGGCTGGACGGGGATCATCGCCTTGCCATCGCCATCTGTGCGCACGGTGGTCACGGTCACCTCGCCCTCTGGCGGGCGGTCATAGATTTCGACCTGCGTGTTGACGCGCGGGGCGTTTTCATAAAACACCTGAACCGGCAGACCGCCCGCCATATCGTCCACATAGGGATTGCCCAGTGCCACGATTTCGGTCAGCAGCCCGACGTTGCTGTCTGCCCCCTTGCCGTCACCAACGGCAATCAGGCTTTTGGCGTAGCGGCTGTAGCGTTCACGAAATCCGGTCTCTGGCAGGCCGCGCGCCTTATGTTCTGCCAGCACGCCATCGAAATCCTTGTGCTCGACGAAACTGACGAATTTCTCTGCCTCTGTGTAGGTCAGAAAGCTGTCAGAGGTCTGATGCACCACGGTCACCAAGCCTTCGGCGGGGGCCTCCGCCTGCAGTGCGGGACGGTCGCCGACACGCGCCTCGACCATCATTGCCTTGCCATTCATGACCAGATCAAACCGCTCTACATTCGCCGGAATGTAGGAATAGGCGCTTCCCTTGAAGTTTTGACCGACCCGGATATCTGCTAGGAGTTGCTCTGGCGTGGTAACAGTGTAATCCTCTGGCGAAATCCAGAATTCATGGGCCGTCGCAGGAGCAACAGTCAGCATGATCGAGAGGCAGAAGGGCAAAATACGCATGATACCGCTTTGGTTTGAGTTTCTTTGGTCAAAGCTGGCACGTCTGCGCGCGGTGTCAAGCGCACAGGCCTTTGTACTCGGTCTTGTGATCGCTTTATCGGGGGGCTCTGCCGTGCAATCGCACGAGTTACGACCCGCGATTGCCGATGTGACCGTGGATGCAACCAGCCTGACCATGGAGATCCAATTGTCGCTTGAGGCGATTGTCGCAGGGATCGACTTGCAGACAGTCGAAAACTCTAACGAAGCCCCGGAGGCAGAGCAATACGACGAGTTGCGCACGATGCCACCAGAGGATCTGGAGCAGGTTCTGGGCGACATGTGGCCCTCGCTTGTGCCCGGATTCACGATCAAGGCGGGCGACAC
>CALGTJ010000483.1 GCA_937901435.1 uncultured Rhodobacter sp.
TGCTTGGCCCCGGCATCAACCTGATCGTCCCGTTTCTGGACCGGGTCGCGCACAAGATCTCGATCCTCGAACGGCAATTGCCCACCGCCAATCAGGATGCGATCACCCGTGACAACGTACTGGTTGAGGTCGATACCTCGGTGTTTTATCGCATCACCGAGCCTGAAAAAACCGTCTATCGGATCCGTGACGTCGACAGTGCGATTGCCACTACGGTTGCCGGGATCGTGCGCGCCGAGATCGGCAAAATGGATCTGGATGAGGTGCAGGCAAATCGATCCAGCCTGATTGCCACGATCAAGGTCGCCGTCGAAAGCTCTGTCAACGACTGGGGGATCGAGGTCACGCGCGCCGAAATCCTTGACGTGGGTCTGGATCAGGCCACCCGAAACGCGATGATGCAGCAGTTGAACGCCGAACGCGCCCGCCGCGCGCAGGTCACAGAGGCCGAGGGCAGCAAACGTGCGGTCGAATTGAACGCCGACGCCGAACTCTATGCGTCTGAACAAACGGCCAAAGCCCGCCGCATCCTCGCCGATGCAGAGGCCTATGCCACGGGCGTCATTGCCCAGGCGATCGCCGACAACGGCATCGAGGCGGCACAATATCAGGTGGCCCTGAAACAGGTTGAGTCGCTCAACACCCTTGGCAATGGTACCGGCAGCCAAACCATCGTCGTACCCGCCTCTGCGCTGGAAGCCTTTGGAGACGCCTTCAAAATGCTCAAAGGACGCGCTTGATGACCGGCTGGGCTGCGATCTGGTGGGTCTGGCTCACCGCCGGACTGGTGCTGGCGGTGGTCGAGGTCCTCGCCCCCGGCTTTATCTTTCTGGGCTTCGCAATCGGGGCCGTCCTTATGGCCGTAATCGTGGCTCTGCTGTCCGAAACCATGGCGCTCGCGATGGCCATGGCCTTGTTCGGCGGGCTGTCGTTGCTGGCCTGGATCGGTTTGCGCATCGCCTTTCGCAATCAGCGTTCCGGCGCGCGCTTTATCAAACACGACATCAACGACTAAGTGACCCTTAGGTGGCGGATTGCCTCCGCCCCCTCTGGACCATTGGCGCGCTAATCCCTATATCTTCACTCAGGTATACAGAGGGACAACCATGAACAGCGATTCACCAGCACCACTCGAGGGCACGCCGCTGATCAAACCATCCAGCACAGAGCACCCGCTTTACGAGCAGGTGGTCGAGGCCTGCCGCTCTGTCTATGACCCGGAAATTCCAGTCAATATCTATGACCTTGGCCTCGTCTACACGATTGAGATCAATGACGAAAATGAGGTTGCAGTGATCATGTCCCTGACCGCCCCCGGCTGTCCCGTGGCAGGCGAAATGCCCGGATGGCTGGGCGACGCGATAGAGCCTTTGGCAGGCGTCAAACAGGTCGACGTGGAACTTGTGTTCGAACCGCCTTGGGGCATGGAAATGATGTCAGACGAAGCCCGCTTGGAACTTGGCTTCATGTAAGTCGGGCAGGCCTGCCCGCGATAACGACCTTGTAAACATGCCCAGCTGCCCCTAGATTTCCTCCAAAGGAGACTTCCCATGTTTGGCATTCCCGGCAAGCAAGCCGTCAGCATAACACCCAAAGCCGCCGCTCATATCGCACGGCTGATGTCCAGCGCCGGCCACCAGGGCTTGCGCATTGGTGTCAAAAAAGGTGGCTGCGCAGGCATGGAGTACACGATGGATTACGTCAGCGAGGTAGACCCGCTGGACGAAAAGGTCGAACAGGACGGCGCGGTGGTGATGATCGCCCCAATGGCGCAGATGTTCCTGTTTGGCACCGAAATCGATTATGAAACCAGCCTGCTCGAAAGCGGCTTCAAATT
>CALGTJ010000484.1 GCA_937901435.1 uncultured Rhodobacter sp.
GCTGCACAGCACGGTCTCTACTGGCCTGCCAGTTTACGGGATGAACCGGGGCACGATTGGCTTTTTGATGAATGAATACAGTCTTGAAGATCTGCCAGCCCGGCTTGAGGCCGCTGAAGAGGCGGCGGTGAACCCGCTGCGGATGCGCGCTGAGATCATGGATGGGACGATCCACGAACAACTGGCGATCAACGAGGTTTCGCTGCTACGGGCCGGGCCGCAAGCGGCCAAGTTGCGGATTTCTGTGGATGGGCGTGTGCGGATGCAGGAACTGGTCTGTGATGGTGCCTTGGTTTGCACGCCCGCCGGATCAACCGCCTACAACTATTCTGCCCATGGACCGATCCTGCCTATTGGCTCTGACGTGCTGGCGCTGACGGCGATGTCCGCCTTTCGCCCGCGCCGTTGGCGGGGGGCGTTGCTGCCCAAAGCGGCCAAGGTGCGCTTTGACGTGCTCGAGTCAGAAAAGCGCCCCGTGCGGGCAGATGCGGATTCGCGATCAGTTGAAAACGTGCAGACGGTTGAAATCTTTTCCGATCCAACCGTCACCCATCGCCTGTTGTTCGATCCCGGTCACGGGCTCGAAGAGCGCCTGCTGGAAGAGCAGTTCGTCTAGGCCAGGAACGGCTTAGTATACGTTGACGTGGATATATGTGCCGGTGTTGCCGTGGCCGTAAATTTCGATAACCACAGTGACCTCGCCATTGACGATCATATTCGCGACATTGTTGGGCATATACCCGTTGCGCAACATTCTTTCGGCGATATTCCGGTTGTTCAGCGAACTGAAAAAGCTGTCATACTGATCTTCGGGGTCGCGGATTCCATAGCGGTGATAATTGGCGCGATCCTATCGGATGACCTGCCATGGCTGCGTCAGGCGCACGCCCCTTGAGTTGAAGTGATCGGTCGCGCTTAGCTTGGCCACATAGGTTTCCAAAAGGGCTTGGGCGTTTACCGTGGCGGGCAGGGCGATGAGGGCCGTCAGACAGAAAGCAAGCAGGCGCATTGTGTTAATCTCCAAGCAGTCGAACAAAGAGCTCTTTGGCTAGCGTGCGTTGGCGACAAGCGGCTTGTCAACACTGCCAGTGTCCCCCGCCCCGCTTCAAAGCGTCCGCTTGCCCGATCCGCGCGCGCCCGCTAACACAAGCCAAACATCATAAAAAGCGGGGGACGCCATGACATATGCAGAGGTTTACAAGACGTGGCAGGACAATCCAGAGCATTTCTGGATGGATCAAGCCAAGGCCATCGACTGGGATCTTCCGCCAAGCAAGGCGCTGTTTGACGAGAACGCCCCGTTCTACGAGTGGTTTAGCGATGGCTTGACGAATACCTGCTGGAACGCCGTGGACCGCCATGTGGCCACGCGCGGCGATCAGGCCGCGATCATCTATGACAGTCCGATCACCGACACCAAATACAGCATCACTTACAAAGAGTTGCAGAGCCGCGTTGCGTTGCTGGCCGGCGTGCTGAAGGCCAAAGGCATCACCAAGGGCGACCGGGTCATCATCTATATGCCCATGGTGCCCGAGGCGATTATCGCCATGCTGGCTACAACGCGGATCGGTGCGATCCATTCGGTTGTCTTTGGCGGCTTTGCCTCGAACGAACTGGCCGTGCGCATTGATGATGCCACGCCCAAGGCGATCCTGTCAGCCTCTTGCGGGATAGAGCCGGGGCGAATTGTGGCCTATAAACCGCTTTTGGACGGCGCGATTGACCTTGCGCATCACAAGCCCGATTTCACCCTGATCCTGCAACGCGAACAATGCCCCTGCGCGCTGATCGAGGGACGTGATTTTGACTGGCACGAGGCGCAGGAGGGCGTTGTTCCGGCGGATTGCGTCCCAGTCGAGGGCAACCATCCGGCCTATATCCTCTACACCTCGGGCACGACGGGTCAGCCAAAGGGGGTCGTGCGCCCCACCGGCGGCCATCTGGTCGCGCTGAACTGGACGATGAAGGCGATCTACAACGTCAATCCCGGAGACGTCTTTTGGGCCGCCTCTGACGTGGGCTGGGTCGTGGGCCACAGTTACATCTGCTACGCGCCGCTGATCGCGGGAAACACGACTGTGGTGTTCGAGGGCAAACCGATCGGAACGCCCGATGCAGGCACCTTCTGGCGAGTGATTTCCGAACATAATGTGCGATCCTTCTTTACCGCGCCCACTGCCTTTCGCGCGATCAAACGTGAAGACCCGAAAGCCGAGTATCTCAAACCCTATGACATTTCTTGCCTGCGCACGCTCTATCTGGCCGGAGAGCGCGCCGACCCGGACACGATTGAATGGGCGCAGAATATGCTGAAAGTGCCGGTGGTGGATCACTGGTGGCAGACAGAGACAGGCTATACCATCGCCGGAAACCCGATGGGAATCGAGCCGCTGCCAATTAAGATCGGCTCTCCTTCTGTGCCCATGCCCGGCTATGACATTGATATTCTTGATGAAGCAGGCCACCCGATGCCCGCCGGGGAATTGGGTGCCATCGCGATCAAATTGCCGCTGCCACCGGGCACACTGCCGGGGTTGTGGAATGCCACAGACCGTTTTCACAAATCCTACCTCGCCCATTTTCCGGGTTACTACGAGACCGGGGACGCGGGGATGAAGGATGAGGACGGCTATCTCTGGATCATGGCGCGCACCGACGATGTGATCAATGTCGCCGGTCACCGTCTCAGCACGGGCGGCATGGAAGAAGTGCTTGCCTCGCACCCGGATGTGGCCGAATGCGCGGTGATCGGCGTGACGGACGAGCTGAAGGGGCAATTGCCCATGGGGTTTGTCTGTCTCACCAAGGGCGTGAACCGGCCCCACGACGAGATCGCAAAGGAATGCATCAAGCTGGTGCGCGACAAGATCGGCCCGGTGGCCGCGTTCAAATTGGTCTCTGTGGTGGATCGTCTGCCCAAAACTCGCTCGGGTAAAATCTTGCGCGCCACGATGGTCAAAATCGCCGATGGTGCAGAGTTCAAAATGCCCGCAACCATCGACGATCCGGCGATCCTCGACGAGATCCGCGTCGCTGTCGGTGACTTGGGATACCCAAGTCAATCATAGGCACCAATGGGCCCCAGTGACTGCGCAAGCAGCCTCTGGGGAGAAGAACGTGGGCGCTTTAGCGCCTCAATCTGGTTGATCCAACCAAAAGGAGGCGCTGAAGCGCCGGTTTGGTCTCCCCCTCTTTGTCTTCGCCAAAGAAGGGGCCCGCCGACCAGATCGACGCTTAACCGTAATGGGCAACCGGAGTGCCTGCCAATGCTGTCATGTTCAGCAACCCGCGCGCGGTGATCGACGGGGTCACGATATGGGCGCGGTTGCCCATGCCCATCAGGATCGGACCGACTTCCAGCCCGCCTGCGCGCATTTTCAGGATGTTGCGCACCCCCGAGGCCGCATCTGTATTGGCAAAGACCAGACAGTTGGCCGCGCCCTCGAACCGGGCCTGTGGGAAGATCCGATCGCGCAATTCCTGATCAAGGGCTGCATCGGCGTGCATCTCGCCCTCGTACAGAAAGTCGCGCGGTTGAGAGTCGAGGATTGCCAGCGCGCCCCGCATCCGTCGGCCTGTATCACAGTCCAGATTGCCGAACTGCGAGTGCGAGCACATCGCAATTTTCGGAACCACACCAAAGCGTTTGACGTGTCGGGCACAGGCTATGACGGTTTCTGCGATCTGGGCGGGGGTGGGTTCGGGATGCACCTGGGTGTCGGCCACGAACAGTGGGCCGTCTTCGAGGATCATCAGCGAGAGCGCACCGACCGGGCGCAGATCCGGGGTCCCAAGCACTTGAGTGATGTAATTGAGGTGCCACAGAAATTGGCCAAATGTGCCACAGATCAGCGAATCTGCCTCGCCGCGATGGACCATGACCGCGCCAATGGCGGTGGTATTGGTGCGCATGATGGCGCGGGCGAGGTCCGGAGTAACGCCCTTGCGTTCCATCAATTTGTGGTAATCGGACCAATAGTCGTAATAGCGCGGGTCGTTTTCCGGGTTCACCAGTTCGAAATCCCGGCCCGGACGGATCGGCAGACCTGCCCGTTCGGCGCGCATTTCGACCACTTCGGGGCGACCGATGAGGATTGGGCGATCAGTGGTTTCCTCGATCATCGCATTTGCCGCGCGCAAGACGCGTTCGTCCTCGCCCTCGGCAAAGACGATTGTGCGCGTCGCGGTCGCGGCGGCCTCAAACACCGGGCGCATGATCAGGGCAGAGCGGAAGACCGAACTGTCCAGCTTGGCGCGATAGGCCTCGAAATCCGCAATCGGACGGGTGGCGACGCCACTTTCCATCGCAGCACGCGCGACTGCCGTGGCGACAACGCCTGTCAGGCGTGGATCAAAGGCTTTTGGGATCAGATAGTTAGGCCCAAAGGTCATGCTTTCGCCCTGATAGGCCGCGGCGGCCTCTGCACTGGTCGAGGCGCGCGCAAGAGAGGCGATGGCGTCAATGCAGGCCAGCTTCATCTCGTCATTGATTTCTGTTGCACCCACATCCAGCGCGCCACGAAAAATGAAGGGAAAGCACAGCACGTTGTTGACCTGATTGGGCACGTCAGAGCGGCCCGTTGCGATGATCGCATCAGGGGCGACGTCGCGCGCCAGTTCCGGCAGGATCTCGGGGTTCGGGTTGGCCAGAGCAAAGATAATGGGCTGCTTGGACATGCGCGCGACCATCTCTGGCTTGAGGATATTTGCGCCGGACAGACCCAGAAACAAATCGGCGCCATCGATCACATCGCCAAGGTTGCGATGTCCGCCGGGTTGGGCGTACTCGGCCTTTTGCTCTGTCATTTCGGGGTCGTTGCGCCCCTCGTGCACCAGCCCGTGCAGATCGCACAGCCAGACATTTTCCCTCTTAACGCCCAGTTTCAAAAGCATATTCAGACAAGCGATACCAGCGGCCCCGCCACCCGTCGACACCACCTTGATGTCCTCGAACTTCTTTTCTGCCACGAACAGGGCATTGGTGGCCGCCGCGCCAACCACGACGGCTGTCCCATGCTGGTCGTCATGAAAGACGGGGATATTCATCCGTTCTCGGCAGAGCTTTTCGACGATGAAACAGTCGGGCGCCTTGATGTCTTCGAGGTTAATCGCGCCAAATGTTGGTTCCAGCGCGCAGACGATATCGGCCAGTTTTTCCGGATCTGATTCATTCACCTCGATATCAAAACAGTCGATATTGGCGAATTTCTTGAACAAAACCGCCTTACCTTCCATCACCGGTTTTGCCGCCGCGGCACCGATATTGCCCAGCCCAAGAACCGCCGTGCCGTTTGAAACAACCGCGACCAGATTGGCCCGTGCCGTGTAGCGGCTGGCGCTTGCGGGATCGTCGCGAATTTCGAGGCAGGCGTCGGCCACGCCGGGAGAATAGGCCAGCGACAGGTCGCGACCGTTCGCCAAAGGCTTGGTCGCGCGGATTTCCAGCTTTCCGGGCTTTGGGAACTCGTGATAGTTCAGCGCAGTCTGACGAAAGCTGTCCTGGCGGTTGTCGGTCACTTAAATTCTCCCTGTTTCGTCAAGATAGTTTAATGTTAAACTACCCGCGCGGCGCAGCATTGCGGCTTTTACCGACCCGTGACACAAAGTGCAACTTTTTTGCGCAAACTTGGGGCATGTGGCCTGAACAGGCAAGCCCCCTTGCATCGTTGCCCGCAGCAAAGCACTGTGACATCACGATGTGATGAAAGGCAAATCCATGGCTGACCCCGTGTCTCTGTTGCAAGCGGCCTTAAAGGTGCGCGAGAACGCATATGCCCCTTATTCCAATTTCAAGGTGGGCGCGGCGGTGCGGGCCAGTTCCGGCGTGATTTATGCCGGTTGCAACGTGGAGAACATTGCCTACCCGGAAGGCACCTGTGCCGAGGCGGGCGCGATTGCCGCGATGATCGCAGCCGGAGACAGCAGGATCGAAGAAGTGGCAGTGATTGCAGGCGGGGGCATGCCTGTCGCGCCCTGTGGGGGCTGTCGTCAAAAACTGGCGGAATTCGCTGGGCCAGAGGTGATCGTGACCATGGCAACCACGGCGGGGGCGCAAACCGTGACACGTGTGGGCGATTTGCTGCCGGGTGCGTTCAACACGGGCCAAATGGACCCAAGCTAGGATGGACGCGCAAAGGATCCTTTCGGTATTGCGGCAGGGGCAAGAGCTGTCGTCTGCTGATATAAAGTGGTTTGCCAATGGCTTGGCTGATGGTCGCGTTGACGATGCGCAGGCGGGGGCCTTTGCCATGGGGATCTGTCGCGCGCCGATGAGCGATCAGCAGAGGATTGATCTGACCCTTGCCATGCGCGACAGCGGAGAGGTCTTGCACTGGGATTTGCCGGGCCCTGTGGTCGACAAACACTCGACCGGAGGGGTGGGGGATTGCGTCTCTTTGATGCTGGGTCCGGCGCTGGCAGCACTTGGGGCCTATGTTCCGATGCTGTCCGGGCGCGGACTGGGCCATAGCGGTGGAACGCTTGACAAACTCGAGGCGATTCCGGGCCTGCGCACAGAGATGGATACCGAAAGCTTTGTCCGGACAGTGGCCGAAACGGGCTGTATCATCGCCGCTGCCAGCGACCACATCGCCCCGGCGGACCGCCGGCTTTATGCGATTCGCGATGTGACCGGGACGATTGACTCGATTGATTTGATTACCGCATCGATCCTGTCCAAGAAGCTGGCGGGCGGTGTCGGGCCGTTGGTTTTGGACGTCAAGGTTGGGTCTGGCGCGTTCATGAAGACGATGGCAGAGGCGGAAGCCTTGGCAAATGCGCTGGTCACGACGGCGAACGGGGCGGCGGGTCCGACCTCGGCATTGATCACGGATATGAGCCAGCCTTGTGTTCCCTCGATCGGCAACGCGCTTGAAATCATGGAAGTGATGGAGCTTTTGACCGATCCGGACGAGACAGAGGTCTTGTCGATGCTTGTCGCGGAACTGGGCGGAGAGGTCCTGCGCCTCGCGGGAATGGCCGATCAGCGTGACGAGGGCGCGGTGCAGATCCGCGAGGTGATCCGGTCTGGCGCGGCTGCAGAACGATTTGGCCGAATGGTCGCTGCTATGGGCGGGCCTGCGGATTTTGTGGAGCGCTGGCGCGACCGTCTGCCCTCTGCCCCGGTTGTGCGCGAAGTTATCGCCGTGGAAACCGGGTTTATCACCGCCATGGATGGGCAAAATCTGGGCATGGCGGTGGTTAACCTTGGTGGTGGGCGATTGCGCGCGGGTGATAAGGTCAACCCATCGGTGGGCCTGTCGGACGTGGCGCTGATCGGGGATCCGGTGCAAAAGGGCGACCCGCTTGCCATTGTACACGCCAGCAGCGAGGCCGAGGCGCAACGCGCCATCGACGGGCTTGGCGCAGCTTTTACGATAAGCGACGAGGCCATTGATATGCCCCCCTTGATTCTGAAAACCATCCGCTGATGGGGCGCGCGTTTCTCATTGTGCTCGATTCGGTTGGCTGTGGCGGGGCACCCGATGCCGCGGCGTTCGGCGACGAAGGGGCCAATACCTTGGCCCATATCGCGGCCGAATGCGCCGCCGGGCGGGCCGACGAGGGACGCAGCGGTCTGCTATGCCTGCCACATCTGGATGGATTGGGGTTGGGGGCGGCTGTCAAACTGGCCTCAGGTGCCGCGATGCCCGGATTGAATGCGACGCCCAGCGGGCTTTGGGGCGCGGCGACAGAAGTGTCCATGGGCAAGGACACGCCGTCGGGTCATTGGGAACTGGCGGGCGTTCCGGTACCATGGGATTGGCATTATTTTCCCGATGTGACGCCCTGCTTTCCGTCCGGGATAACGGCAGAGGTCTGCCGTCTGGCGGGTGTCGAGGGGATTTTGGGCAATTGCCACGCCTCTGGCACGGTCATCATAGAGAAAGAGGGTGCGCGCCATATCGAGACGGGCTGGCCTATCTGCTATACCTCTGCCGATAGCGTTTTTCAGATCGCCGCGCATGAGGACCACTTTGGCCTTGATCGCCTTTTGCAGCTTTGCAGTGACCTTGCGCCGACCTTGCACGCGATGAAAGTCGGGCGTGTCATCGCCCGCCCTTTTGTTGGATCTGTGCAAGAGGGGTTCACCCGAACCGGCAACCGCCACGACTATGCGATTGCCCCCCCAAATCCAACATTATGCGATTGGGTGCAGGGCGCGGGGCGGCAGGTGAACGCTGTGGGAAAGATTGGGGATATCTTCTCTGGCCGAGGCATAGATCAGGTCTGCAAAGGCCCCGATATTACCTTATTCGAACATCTTTGCGGCTTTGCGCGCGAGGCTGTGGATGGATCGTTAACCTTCGCCAACTTTGTCGAGTTCGACAGTCTCTACGGCCATCGCCGCGATGTTGCCGGATACGCGCGTGCGCTGGAGTGGTTTGACGCCTCGCTGCCCCGTTTTCTGGACCTGTTGCGCCCCGATGATCTGGTGCTGGTCACGGCCGATCATGGCAATGATCCCACATGGCGGGGAACAGAGCACACGCGAGAGCAGGTGCCGGTTTTGGGTCATGGGGTTGGCCTTCGCCCGATTGGCGCGGTAGGCTTTGCCGATGTGGGGGCCTCTGTCGCCGCGCATCTGGATGTGCCCGCCCAAGGGCCGGGAAGGTCGTTTTTATGAGTGTCGCGGATCTGCCAAAGGTCGAATTGCATCTGCACCTTGAGGGCGGCGCACCGCCTGCCTTTATCAAACAACTCGCCTTTGAGAAAAAGATTGATATCGCTGGGATATTCAACGCTGACGGGTCTTACGCTTATCGCGATTTCTGGCATTTCCTAGAGGTTTACGAGGCCGCAACCACGACCCTGCAAAGCCCCGAAGATTTCCACCGTCTTGTTCTGGCGGTTCTCGAAGAAAGCGCCGCCAATGGCGTGATCTATTCCGAAACCTTCCTGTCGCCGGATTTCTGCGGCGGGCGCGATCTGGGCGCGTGGAAAGAGTATCTGCACGCCATTAAAGAGGCCGCCGACATCGCAGAGCGCAAACATGGCATCATCCTGCGCGGCATTATCACCTGCATCCGCCATTTTGGTCCGGACAAGGCCAGAGAAACCGCGTTGTGTGCCGCCGAAACGGCGGGGGACTGGATCCGGGGATTCGGAATGGCGGGGGACGAAAAAGCGGGACGAGCCAAGGATTTCGCCTACGCTTTTGACATGGCACGCGAAGCAGGTCTGCGAATCACCAGTCATGCGGGCGAATGGGGTGGCGCGCAGAGCGTGCGAGAGACATTGGATGCCCTGCGCCCCGAAAGATTGGGACATGGCGTTCAGGCGATCGAAGACCCGGAACTGGTTAACAGATTGGCAGAAGAAAGCGTTGTTCTAGAGGTTTGCCCCGGCTCGAATGTCGTCCTTGGGGTTTATCCAAACTGGGCAAGCCATCCGATCAAGATCCTGCGGGATCAGGGCGTTGCAGTGACCATTTCAACCGATGATCCGCCCTTTTTCCACACGACGATGCGACGCGAATATGAGAACCTGTCAAAGACCTTTGACTGGCAGGACGACGACTTTCGCGCGCTCAATATAGCTGCGGCACAGGCCGCATTTTGTGATGATGAGACCCGCGCGCGGGTCCTGAAACAACTGGAGCCCGCTGATGACTGATCATCTGACTGTCGTGAAACATCCCCTTGTGCAGCACAAGTTGACCCTGATGCGCGACAAGGACACGCCGACGGCGGTGTTTCGGCAGTTGCTTCGCGAGATCAGCCAGCTTTTGGCCTTTGAAATCACACGTGAATTACCCATGACGACCCGCCAGATAGAGACCCCGGTCTGCCCGATGGAGGCCCCGGTTCTGGACGGACGCAAGCTGGCGCTGGTGTCGATTCTTCGGGCCGGAAATGGCCTGCTCGACGGGGTGCTGGAACTGATTCCCTCGGCGCGTGTCGGCTTTGTCGGGCTCTATCGAGACGAGAAAACCCTGCAGCCGGTCAAATATTATTTCAAAGTCCCGACCGAATTGAACGACCGTTTGGTGATCGCTGTGGACCCCATGCTGGCGACCGGAAACTCGTCTGCCGCAGCCATCGATATGCTCAAGGACGCAGGGGCTGTGGATATCCGTTTTTTATGCCTTTTGGCAGCCCCGGAAGGCGTTGCGAGGATGAAAGAAGCACATCCGGATGTTCCAATTGTGACAGCCGCACTGGACGAAAAACTTAACGAATTTGGGTACATCGTTCCGGGTCTTGGAGATGCCGGTGATCGTATGTTTGGTACGAAATAGACAATTCCCCCCTTTACCCCTGCCTGTGAATAAGTCATCCTTTTGACATCATTTTGTGTGGGGGCACAGTATGCTTATAGACTTCCGGCCGTTGGCCGTTCTGCTAACGATTTCGCTCGCCGTCGGGACCGCTGCCAGCGCCCAGAGTTTGCGAAATGTAGATCAACCGGCGGAGATCCCGCCAGCCAGCTACACTGGCAAGCAATATGTGGACAGCAAGGGATGCGTCTTTGTCCGCGCCGGGTTTGATGGCGCTGTGACATGGGTGCCTCGGGTGAACCGCCAGCGTAATGTGCTGTGCGGGGCGCAACCGACCTTTGCCAATCAACCCATACCCGCGCCGGCACCGACCATAGCGCCGGTGCAAGGGGTTGTTGCGGCGGCCACACCGACGGTGATGCCACGCCCTGCGGCCACGGCACGTGTCCCGGTTCAGACCCTGCCAAGATTGGCAAAGCCTGCGCCGGTCCAGCCACGCCGCGTCGTGCAGGCCCCGATTTACAGATCAATCAAACCGGTACCTGTTCGGCATGCACCCGTTGTTGCACCTGCTCCGGCATACAAAATGCCGCCTCGGGTGGCCGATGCGTCGGGCTGTCCCCATGCGTCGTCTGTGCGCCACACTGTTCGGTGCGGCCCGCAGGCCGATCATCCGGGAAACTACGCGACCGGGTATGATGGCACCTACACGGGGATTGCCTCGACCGGGGTCATCCACGTCAAGCCTGCTCCTGCGATCACACCGCCTCCGGGGTATCGTGCTGCCTTTAGTGACGGGCGCTTTAATCCAAACCGAGGCAAGCAGACCCATGAGGGCTATGTGCAGATGCGCCTGGTCTGGACCTCTGGTACGCTGAGGCGTTTGGTAGAGGTGGTCGCGGAATTTCGGACCAGTTGTTAAGGTGGATCGCATGATGAGA
>CALGTJ010000485.1 GCA_937901435.1 uncultured Rhodobacter sp.
GGAATATGGGGTGGATGAATGACACCCTCGTTTACATCGAAATGGATCCCATACATAGAAAATATCATCACGATGAAATGACACGAGGCATAACATATTCTTTCTCTGAAAATTTCATCTTACCGATCAGCCATGACGAAGTTGTTCATGGCAAGGGTTCGATGCTAGAAAAAATGCCGGGCAACGAATGGGAAAAATTCGCTAATCTTCGCGCATATTATGCCTTTATGTGGGGGCATCCAGGTAAGAAGTTGTTGTTTATGGGGTGCGAATTTGCCCAGCCTGCTGAATGGAACCACGATGCTCAGCTCGATTGGGACGCTGCTCAAAAACCATTGCACAAGGGAATACAAAATCTTGTACGTGATTTGAATAATCTCTATCGAAACACATCTGCTCTACATGTCAAAGACTGCACACATGATGGATTTGAATGGATCAATTGTAATGATGCAGAAAACTCTACACTCAGCTTTGTGCGTCATGGGAATGCTGGTGATCCGCCGGTGGTAGTAGTTTGTAACTTCACGCCAATTGAGAGGACGCATTTCAAAATTGGAGTTCCCGAAACAGGTCATTGGTCGGAAGTTTTAAATTCGGATGCAGAAAATTACGGCGGCGAAAATCGCGGAAACCTTGGTGGAGTAAATGCAGATGATGCAGGATGGCATGGCCAAAAAGCATCAATTTCAATCACACTTCCACCATTAAGTGTGCTGTTCTTTCAGCATAAATAGTTATCTTAGGAAGGGTATAAAATGGAAAACAACAGATTAACCCAACGATCAATGGCATTTGTTTTGGCCGGTGGGCGCGGCAGTCGCCTTAAAGAACTGACAGATTCTCGCGTGAAACCCGCGGTGTTTTTTGGCGGTAAAGCACGCATTGTTGATTTTGCATTATCAAACGCAATAAACTCAGGTGTGCGCAAGGTGGCAGTAGCCACGCAATACAAAGCGCACAGCCTGATCCGTCACATGCAGCGCGGTTGGAATTTCCTTCACACTGAACGCAATGAGTTTTTAGATATCTTGCCCGCATCACAACGTATGGGTGGCGATGATTGGTATTTGGGGACCGCTGACGCGGTGACCCAAAATATCGATATCATTGACAGCTATAATATTGATTATATTGCCATTTTGGCAGGTGACCACATTTATAAAATGGATTACGAAATTATGCTGCGTCAGCATGTCGAAACCAAAGCGGATGTGACCGTTGGGTGTCTGACTGTGCCGCGATCCGACGCAACCGAATTTGGCGTTATGGCCACTGACGAATCTGGCCGCATTACCAGCTTTCTGGAAAAGCCTGCCGACCCTCCCGGAACACCAGAAGATCCAAATATATCTTTGGCATCGATGGGCATTTATGTTTTCAATTGGAAATATTTGCGCGCGTTGTTACTTGACGACCAAGCTAGCGATACGTCGAGCCATGATTTTGGGAATGATCTAATCCCAGCAATTGTTGAAGGCGGCAAAGCGATGGCGCATCGATTTGACAAAAGCTGTGTTCGCGCCGAGGGCGCTTCATCTTATTGGAAGGATGTGGGAACCGTTGATGCGTTCTGGGAAGCAAATCTAGATTTGACCAATTTCGTCCCGACATTAGATCTTTGGGATCGTCATTGGCCAATTTTGACTTACGCGGAATCTGTACCCCCAGCAAAATTCATCCATGACGAAAGTGACCGACGCGGAATGGCTATTTCATCCATGGTTTCGGGAGGCTGCGTTATTTCCGGCACGGAAATTCGAAATTCTCTTTTATTTACTCAGGTCCAAACGAATTCATATTCTGTGTTGGATCAAGCCGTAGTGTTGCCTTATGTAACCGTCGAAAGAAACGCGCGTTTGCGTAAAGTAGTTATCGATCGTGGTGTAAATATTCCAGAAGGCCTAATCGTTGGAGAAGACCCTGGCGAAGACAAAAAATTCTTCCGTGTAACCGAGAAAGGTACAACATTGATAACCCAATTGATGGTCAACAAATGGTTGGCAGCAAAATGATTAAGGTTCTGTCAGTAACATCAGAATGCGCACCCTTAGTGAAAACTGGTGGATTGGCCGATGTCGCAGGGGCGTTGCCCTTGGCCTTGGCAGCCCACAACGTGCATATGCGAACCTTATTGCCTGGTTATCCTGCTGTAATGAAGCAACTCGCAAAACCTAAAACCGTGATGACATTGGCTGATATTTTTGGCGGAACGGTTCGTGTTTTGGCATCAACGATTGCTGGTTTGGATTTGTTAGTTGTGGACGCACCGCATTTGTTTAAACGTGAGGGTAATATTTATTCGGGATATGATGGCGCCGAATGGAACGACAATCCAGAACGGTTTTCTGCCCTTTGCCAAGTGGCGGCCAATATAGCGCGTAATGGCATCGATGGATGGCAGCCTGATGTGTGCCATGGCCATGACTGGCAGGCCGGTTTAATGCCAGAATATATGCGCGGCGATAAAAAACGGCCAGCAACGGTAATGACAATCCACAATATTGCATTCCAAGGATTGGCCGATCCAATCACAATAGGAAAACTCGGGTTGGATCCATATCGATTCACGCGCGATGGTTACGAATTTTGGGGCAAGGTGTCCTCTTTAAAGGCAGGACTCATGTCTGCTGATCGGATTACCACGGTTTCCAAAACCTATGCAGCGGAATTGATGAGGCCTGAATTTGGTATGGGCCTTGAGGGTGTAATCGATAAGCGTCGCTATTCATTAACTGGAATTGTGAATGGCATTGACGATGTCGTATGGAATCCCACAACTGACCTCGCAATCACGCCCTACAAAACACCTGCTGGCAAGGCAAAGAACAAGGCCGCTCTACAGGCTGAGTTTGGACTAGAAAAATCGGATGGGCCATTGTGTGTTGTCGTTAGTCGCCTGACGCACCAAAAAGGTTTGGATATGTTGCTGCAATCATTGCCCACATTATTGGATCGTGGTGGACAACTGATTGTTTTGGGTACTGGTGACTCAGGACTAGAAGCTGCATTTCGCGCGGAAACGCGTCATAAAAATGTGGCTGTTCATATCGGATATGACGAAGACATGTCCCACCGCTTAATCGCAGGTGGGGATGCAATACTTGTCCCATCTAGGTTTGAACCTTGCGGACTGACCCAATTGTATGCCCTTAGATACGGCACTGTTCCATTGGTCTCGCTGACCGGAGGATTGGCAGATACGGTTATAAATACGTCCGCTGCGGCATTGGCTATGAAATGCGCAACCGGTATTCAAGTGACGCCTGTTACGGCGAACGCTTTGTCGCTGGCTTTAACCGATCTTTGTGATCTATATGCGAATAAAACCGTGTGGAAAATGTTGCAAAAAAATGGTATGAAACAGCCTGTGAATTGGGATGCGTCTGCCGGGGCTTACGCGGCTTTATATAGAGATCTGATAAAGTAATGAAATCCTACACACTAACAGCCGGCCGTGCGTCCCCTTTAGGTGCGACGTTTGATGGGGAAGGTGTAAATTTTGCATTGTTTTCCGAACACGCAACGCAGGTCACATTGTGCCTTTTCGACGACGAGGGAAACGAAGCACTGAACATCGCATTGCCAGAACGCGAAGGTTATGTTTGGTTTGGATATTTTTCGGGTATTAGGCCCGGACAACGTTACGGTTACCGTGTCCATGGACCCTATCGTCCAGACGAGGGACACCGTTTCAACCCCCATAAATTGTTGGTTGACCCCTATGCTAAACAACTGACTGGTCACCCTGTTTGGGATAACAGCGTCTTTGGATATGACATGGCGGCACAAGCCAAAGACTTGTCTTTCGATACACGCGATTCTGCGAATTTTGTGCCACGCGGTGTGGTCGCTGATCCCAGCTTCAACTGGGGTACTGACAGTCCACCAAATATTCCTATGTCAGACACGATTTTCTACGAAGCACATGTTGCTGGCATGACCAAGGGGCGTAATGATATTGCAAATGCCGGCAGTTTTCTGGCAATGGCCTCTGATCCGATTTTGGATCACATCTCCAAACTTGGCGTAACTTCTGTAGAGTTGTTACCTGTTCAAGCAAGTGTTAGCGAACAGCGTTTGTTGGATTTGGGGCTTACAAATTACTGGGGTTACATGACTTTGGGGTTCTTCGCACCTGACCCGCGCTTCATGACCCAAAATAGCATCGCTGAATTCCAGCAAATGGTTGCCCGTTTCCACGGTGCAGGACTCGAGGTGATATTAGACGTTGTCTATAATCATACGTTTGAGGGCAATCAACTGGGCCCAACCTTATCGTTTCGGGGCATTGATAATGCAAGTTATTATCGTTTGGCAGATAATCCACGCTATTACATCAATGACACAGGAACGGGCAACACAATCAACATGGACCATCCCATGGTTTTACGCATGGTGATGGACAGTTTACGGTACTGGGTAGAGGTAATGCACGTTGACGGTTTCCGATTTGATTTGGGCACCACTCTGGGTCGACGCGCCAGTGGCTTTGATCAAAACGGCCCTTTTTTCACCGCTATTCGGCAAGATCCCGTTTTGAATAATGTAAAGCTGATTGCTGAACCTTGGGATACGGGGCCAGGTGGTTATCAGATGGGGAATTTCCCTGCCCCATTTGCAGAGTGGAATGATAAATACCGGGATCAAGTGCGATCCGTCTGGCGTGGGGACAATGGCAAAATGCGTAAATTAGCACAACGCTTGGCGGGCAGTGCACATAGATTTGATAGGAATAATCGCCCTGCAACCAGCTCAGTGAACTTCTTAACTGCGCATGACGGTTTTACGTTGCTTGATACGGTCAGCTTTAACGAAAAACATAACGAGGCAAATGGCGAAAACAACTGCGATGGGCATGACCATAATCTGTCTGATAATTGCGGCGTTGAAGGCCCAACAGACGATCCTGAAGTCAACGCAAAACGGAATTTGCGTCGCCGTAATATGATGGCAACCTTGATGTTATCGCAAGGTACGCCAATGGTTTTAGCTGGTGATGAAATTGGTAACAGCCAAGGCGGGAATAACAATGCATACTGTCAGGATAATGAAATTGGTTGGATTAACTGGGACGATCAAGATCACGAGTTTTTATCATTTTGCCGCCAAATCATTGCGTTTCGCCGTGCCCACCCAATTCTTGGACAAAAGAGCTTCTTACATTCCAAGGCACGTTTGGTTGATGGAAAGCCTGATATATTTTGGTGGCGCGCGAATGGTGAACCAATGGCCAATGACGATTGGACCGCACCTGACAGAAACAATATTGCAGTAGAATTGCGCACAGCTTCAGGCACACCAGACTTCACACCCCGCGAAGAAGCGTTGTTCGCAGTATTCAATACTGGTGGAACGCATTTTGTAAAACTTCCTGATGCACCAGATGGACGTCATTGGGTGCGCCATATTGATACGACTTTACCTGAGATGAGACCAAGCAATGCCGAAGGGCGCAAAAAGATACGTGCGAATTCCGTTGTCGTATTTGTATTGGAAGACACATAAATCTAAAGGAGTGCCTATGTCACATGTGACCATTCAGACCAATCCAATCGCTGGACAAAAACCGGGAACTTCCGGCCTACGTAAGAAGACTCGCGTATTTAGGGGAGTTAACTTTTTAGAGAACTATGTACAGAGCACGTATGACGGCATTGGTGGAATTGAGGATAAAACCTTGGTCGTCGGTGGAGATGGGCGGTATAATAATGACAGTGCTATACAAACCATCCTTCGTATGGCAGCCGCAAACGGTGCAGCTAAATGTATTGTTGGAAAGGGCGGCATCTTGTCCACACCTGCGGCATCAAATATCATTCGGCAATATAAAACAGACGGTGGATTAATCCTATCCGCAAGCCACAATCCAGGTGGCCCAGACGCCGATTTTGGATTGAAATACAATATGCCAAATGGCGGACCTGCGACCGAGGGAATAACCGATTTGATCTATGCGCAGACACAAGAAATTACCCAATTCCATACGTTGAATACAACCGATTACGATTTGGAAACGATTGGTACGGGTAAATTGGGTAATATGGAAGTAGAAGTCATTGACCCAATCGCTGACTACGCAGTGTTGATGGAGAAATTGTTTGATTTTGAAGCTATTGCGGCATTGTTTGCGGGCGGGTTCCGTATGCGCTTTGATGCGATGCATGCCGTGACAGGCCCCTATGCACATACGATCCTAGAGGATCTTTTAGGTGCACCAAAGGGTACGGTTATGAACGGAACGCCCAGTCCAGATTTTGGCGGAGGTCACCCCGATCCAAATCCAGTTTGGGCGCATGACTTGATGGATCTGATTATGGGTTCTGAAGCACATGATTTTGGTGCGGCGTCGGATGGTGACGGCGATCGCAATATGATCGTGGGGCGCGGCGTTTTTGTAACGCCATCTGACAGTCTGGCGATATTGGCTGCGAACGCACATTTGGCACCTGCCTACAAAACAGGTTTGGCAGGTGTAGCGCGATCTATGCCAACGTCAGGCGCGGTTGATCGAGTTGCGGCCGCAATGGGACTTGATTGCTATGAAACCCCAACCGGTTGGAAGTTTTTTGGTAACCTGATGGATGCTGGCAAAGTAACACTTTGTGGCGAGGAAAGTGCAGGCACAGGATCAGATCACGTACGTGAGAAAGACGGGTTGTGGGCCGTATTACTGTGGTTGAATATTTTAGCGGTGAAGCAACAAAGCGTCGCTGATCTATTGTCAGATCATTGGGATACTTATGGGCGTAATTACTATTCTCGACACGATTACGAGGATGTGGAAACGCAACATGCGGATACTTTAATGTTAGAGCTGCTTGGGAAACTGCATGCATTGAAAGGACAATCGTTTGGCCACCTAACGGTTAACTCCGCGGACGAGTTTTCATATCTAGATTCTGTAGACAAAAGCCTGTCACAAAATCAAGGGGTACGGATTAATTTTGATGGTGGAGCGCGCGTTGTGGTGCGGCTGTCTGGTACAGGGACAGTTGGGGCGACCATTCGCGTCTATTTGGAACGGGTCGAAACAGATCCCGATCAAATACACCTCGATGCTCAGCTTGCTTTGGCGCCTATAATCAGCGCCGCCGAAGAAATCATAGGAATTGCGCGCCACACTGGGCGAAACACGCCCAGTGTTATAACATAATCAGATTTCTGCGATCATAAAGCCGTTTGGCCCAAGCTTTAGTGTTTGGGCCTCTACCACAGTATCTTCTGCAATCAATGGTTTGATCGTTTGGAGTAATGTCATAGTTTGAGCTTTGACCGAAAGATTAAAAACACACAGCGTATTTTCACCACGTGTAAATGCCAATATTGGTTCTGGCGTATCGATAAAGTTCGAACGCCCTAATTGCATATCAGGGCGTGCGCGTCGCAAAGCTAACATTTCACGATAGAAATTTAACACACTGTTTGTATCAGTTTCTTGAACATCAACAGAACGCGCGATTTGGGGCGCCTTCACAGGTAACCAAGTTTTATCTGCTTTGGAAAACCCAC
>CALGTJ010000486.1 GCA_937901435.1 uncultured Rhodobacter sp.
GCGGACAAAGAGTAAATTCGCTGCGTTTGCACCAAGGTCTGCAACATAGATTAACCGGTCGCATAGGCACCACCGGTTTTTCGATTTTACCAATCTCTGAGGAGATTTTCAGGTCAGGTTCGCTTCTCCGGCGGGTTGGAATGTTCACCCGGTCTCGCCGACTCCTTTCGGTACTGGCAGATCGGACAAGGTCGCCGCTCGTTCTTGCAGGGCCCACCCGATAACTACGCGGCTAATTTCGGTTGTCCCGCCCACCGTCCGCAGCATCCTGACGCGATTGAGACGCGGGCGATATTGATCGCCATGAGTGAGCCTAGCAGGCCCTGGCCAATGGGCAGGATGATGTTGGCCTCATTAAAGTCGACCTTGTCCATGTACGTCTCGGCCAGAGGCAGGAAGTTGTAAGACGGGGTGTCGTATAGCGGACCAAAGCTGAGCCCCGGCGCGTCGTCGGGAATGGCGATCATCGCCATATCCTTGTGGCCGGGTACGTCGCTGGTTTTGACCAAGGTGAAATAGATATCAGCCTCGGTCGCCAGACTGACCCGTGCCTTCGCACCGCTGATCGTCCACGTGCAGTCACCGTTGATCACGGCGCACGAATACATGTTAGTGGCATCCGATCCCGATTGCGGTTCGGTCAGTGCAAAGTTCGCCAGTTTGCGGCCAGACGTCAGGTCCCGCGCCCAATTTTGCTTGAAGGCATGTTGAACACATCCTGCTTGGCGGCAAGGCCACAGGGCTGTGGTGTCTTTTGGTTTTTTAATACCACTCATCCGGCATCGCCAGTTTGCGACGGGTGACATAATCGGCCAGTGCCTCGGCAATACCGGGGTCAAACGATGGCGGCTCGAACTCTTCCAGTATTTTCTTCCACCACCGGTTAGCCCGGGCCTGAATATCCAGAGATCCGGCTTCCTTCCAGTGCTCGAACGGCCCATGATCGCTCAATGCATATTCGTAATTTGCAGCCTCGAAGTGTTTGCGCGTGTGCCCGGTCGCCAGAAAATTCTCACCGGCGGCGGCCTCGGCATACGCATCGCGCCCCAATTGCTCTTCGTCCAATGACAACCCACGCATCTGTCGGCTCATCGCCCCAACGATGTCCAGATCCATAACAAATTTTTCGTAGCCGGCGGTCAGCCCTCCTTCCAGCCAACCTGCTGCGGCGATGGTCATATGCGAGCCGGAAAATACCGAAGCTGTAAGCATGTCGCCCCCTTCGCGCATCGCCTGACCATCTGCAATTTTCGACCCGGTATAAGTGCCGCCCGCGCGCAGCGGAACGCCCAGCCGCCGGGACAACTGGCCAATTGCATAAGCGGCCAAAATTGCTTCGGGCGTTCCAAAGGTCGGTGCGCCGGTTTTCAGGTCCATGGTCGTCAGCCAGTTGCCGTACACAATTGGCGCGCCAGGCTGATAGAGTTGGTTAAGGGCGATCCCAGCCATGCATTCAGCATGGTGCTGCGCAATCGCGGCCGCCATCGTCACCGGAGCCATGGCGCCCGCCATCATAAAGGGCGCCAGCATTGTGAATTGCCCTGCGCGCGCATAGGTCTTCATCACGCCAGTGGTGATATGGTCGATGGTCAGCGGTGAGTTTACGTTCAGATTTCCGCCGGTCACGACATTGTCCGCCACAAAGTCCGTGCCAAAAACCAGCCGCGCCATCTCAATCGAATCCACCGCTCGTTCCGGCGCTGAAGACACCCCAAAGCACGGTTTATCGCCAATCTGATAGAGCCTTTCCATCATGTCGAGATGGCGTTTGTTCAGCGGGAGATCGTTGGGTTCGACAATAGACGGCAGACTGAAATGCAGAAAAGGACTTGCTTGGGTCAGTTTTGCAAAGTCAGTGAAGGCGGCCAAATCACCCGAGCGCCGCCCCCGGTCCAGATCGGTTACATAGGGCGGCCCGAAAACCGGACCAAAGACGACTCCGTCCCCCCCAACTTGCGCGACCTTGGCCGCATCGCGGCCATGCCAAAGAAACTGCGCAGGCGCGGTCTGGCAAAGTTGCCGGGCCAACCCTCGCGGGAACCGAACTTGGGTACCGTCGACTGTTGCGCCCGCATCGGCCAGCAGTGACAATGCCTCCGGGTCGCCGAGGATGTTCAACCCCACCTCTTGCAAAACCCATTCAGCCTGATCCTCCAGGCGGTCCAGTGCCTCCTCATCATGCAAAGCGTAAGTCGGAATGCGGCGCTGAATGAACGGTGCAGCGACAGACAGTCCACCCCTTCGGCGCAAAATGCGGGCGGCGCGCCCTCGCGCGCGCCTTTTCGGCGACTGACTTTCTGTTTCCATGGCGCGAGGCTACAGGCTCTTTGGACATTTGGTCAAAACCAGTTCCTTGATCAAGTTGTTTAAGTATATTAAACAAAACCTATGCCCTTCAGATCATTCGATAGCCTTTATGTCTTTAACGTCGTCGCCAGCCGAATGAGCTTCAGTCTGGCGGCAGATTTCTTAAATCTTTCAAAAGGTGCAATCAGTTATCGGATCAGCCAGCTTGAATCTGAGTTGGGATTTAAACTATTTTACCGAAGGCACACCCGCATCACTTTGACGGAAAAGGGCGAGCGGCTTTGGGCAAGTTCACAGAACACGATACACCAACTGGAAGAGGCAATCGAAAATCTCAGGGATGACGGGCGACATTCCATAACGCTAGGTACCCATACCTATTTTCTATCGCGCTGGCTGGCACCAAGATTGACTGATTTCATTCAAACCCATCCGAATATTGCCGTTCGCTTGGAACCGATCAATGACCTCAGAGACATTCACAACCGCGAGATTGACCTTGCGATATTCTGGGGCGCAGGGCCCTGGCCAGATCTGTCGGGTAAGGTGTTTAGAAAATCTGCATGCTCTCCCATGGCCAGCCCCGCTTTAGCCGAGCGCGTCGCGGAGACCGGCCTTGCGGCTGCCATGAAGGAATTACCATTACTAATTGACCCAATCGGCGAAGTTGCCTGGCGCGACTGGCACGACCAGGCAGGGCTGAAATTTGCCCCACAGGTTGCACCAATACAGTTCACTGACGGGGATAGCCGCGTCAAAGCAGTTATAGAAGGGCGTGGCATCGCGTTGTTCGATGATCTGGTTGAGGCTGAAAGAGCGTCCGGTAAGATCGTCCGTCTCTCGGAGATCGCTACCACGAGACATTCTTACCATCTCCTGAGTCCTCCGCGATCACAAACTGAAGCAGCACCGATTAAGGCGCTCTGGAAATGGCTATATGGACAATTGGGCGGCGACATCCCGAAAATCGGCACCTGATATTTTGAGACCATGTCATTTGTCAAATAAACTTGGTGTCCTGCACATCTGATTTTGTGGAGGCTCTGGTTCCTTTTCTGTCATTGACTATGCGGCTTGTTTTTGATGTTGCAAGCGGCGATTGAGGATTGCCTGTTTCCTGATCCTTTCCCTTTTCTGATGATCGCTTTGTCCAGTCTGAAACAGGCATCGGCCGATGTGACGTTGTTCAGGCGCTCGTAGTATCTCCGACTATTGTAATAGTCGACGAATGCCTCAACCAGATAACGCCCGGCTTGAACTCATTTCAGTGGGCTCAGGCGACTTCGAACAGTGCTACGCGCGCGCACCCGAGGAGGTGCGTTCTGTGCTCATCACGCCCATTTGAGATGGCCGCCGCATCGGTAGATTTGGGCTCAAA
>CALGTJ010000487.1 GCA_937901435.1 uncultured Rhodobacter sp.
CCACATCCCACGTGCCATCGCCGCGCGGATTGGTCTCTCGTACCATGCAATGCGTCTCGATCTGCGCCCCTGCCATGCGCGCCGCCTTGGCGTAGGCATGCGTTGTCCCCGAGGGATCGAGGTGCCCGTCAAGCGGGTCGTACAGCCCGCCAAGAATTCCATCGATATTGGTCACAGGTGCGATCCGCGCGATCTCTTCGGGTCCGATGATTTCCGTTTCAAGCCCCATGTAGCGATGTTTGGCGCGCTCGGCTGTGAGATAATCCAACCGGTCGCGATCCGCCGCCAAAGTGACCCCGCCGACATGATGCAGACCGCAGGACATGCCGGTGATCTCTTCCAACTCCCGGTACAGCCGAATGGTATAGCCCTGCAAAGCGGCCATATTGGTGTCAGAATTCAGCGTGTGAAACCCGCCCGCCGCATGCCAGGTCGAGCCCGAGGTCAACTCGGATCGTTCCAGCAGCAAGACGTCATTCCATCCCAATTTTGTCAGGTGATACAGCACAGAACAGCCGACAACGCCACCCCCGATAACAACCACACGTGCCTGCGTTTTCATAGACTTATCCTTCGTTCTTCAAGCTTCGCGACCATGATGAACCAGCCGCACGTGCAGCGCGTTTGCTCTTGCATCTCCGAAATCGAGAGCAAAGATATACGCATGTGTCAGATAGAAACATTCTGCGTCCAGATCCTCAACCACATCTGCCGCCTTGGTGTAGAGATCGACCAAAGCTGACAGATCTTGCCGCACATGGGCCTGTAACAAGGCGTCGTCCAAACCTTTTGACATCGGCCAGTGTCTATTCCGCTGCAACAGCGTCTGGGCAAAACTGCGACGCAACCCATTGATGAAAACAATGCGTGGGCCCATCCATGGCTGGGCTGAACTTGCCACCATCAAAGGCGGCACCTTGGCGCCCCTTTTGCATCCCTTCTACCACAAAAAGATCCTCTTCGAAGACGTCATACCACATCTTGGTATTCTTCGCGCGCATCTCCGCCCAATCTGCACCCGTCGCTGCGGCCTCGTTAGCGTAGTAAATCGACACATGTTCACGTGTTTTGTCCTTGGCCACAGGGTCGAGAATAATCGCATAGGCGTGGTCGCGATGCACTCCGAACAGCACATTGGGATAGAGCGCGATATATTCTCCGCCTGTTTCCCATTTTGGCGAAAGCCCCTCAAAATCGGGAAAGCGCCGCCCATCTTCACTGATCATCGGACGATAGACCAACGTACCTTGTCCAGAGAATTTCCCTGCTTCCTCGATGTGATAGTGATCCTCAAGCCGGGAATAGCTGTTCAAGCCGGGATGCACCCAAGGTAGGTGATAGCTCTCGCAATAATTCTCGACCGCCAACTTCCAATTGCAGGCCACGTCAAACTGAAACGTGCTATTTTCGCCCGCAACCAAAGGCTTGTCCTCATATTCAGCCCACAGCGCGATGGCCTCGGCTGCATAATCTTCAAAAGCGGGCGCAGTGCCAGAGACGTTTACAAAGATCACGTCGCGCCAGATGTGGCTGCGAATCTCGACCAGACCCAGTTCGTCGCGTTTGATATCCTGATGAGTGTTGTGACCCGGACCGCCCACGTGGGGGGTCGCCACCAACTCGCCGGTAAGCGCGTAACACCATGAATGATAAGGACAACGGATCACTCCACCAACCGACTTCTTTTCTGCGACAAGGATCATTCCACGGTGACGACAGGTGTTCTGAAACACTTTCATCCCCCCTTCGCGTCCCCGAACAACAACCAACGGCAACCCGACAAAATCAATCGGCATGGCTTCGCCCGGCGTCAGATCCCGCCCAAAGCCGATTGCAGCCCAATTGCCAAAAAGAACTTCAGCTTTTTCTGCTTGAAAGGTCTCTTCAGACACATAATGGTCGTTTGGCAGCCCCCGCGCGACCGCAACAGGTTGCATGACGGCGTTCAGCGAAACGAGGTCGGGCATGGCAGATCCTTTGAAAAACCAGCCGATCTTTCAGGCTGATCCTGCTAGAAAACACCCGCGAAACCCGTTTCGTCACCACCAACCGCGACATGCCCCCTCTCTCCAGCGACATTCAGGGGCTTGGTGTTCGCTTGAGGCCTTCAATCGCCATATCCAAGGCCCTGAAACCCCGCCGCCATCCGCCAATTTACAGTAAAACCGCTTGTCCGGTTCGCGCTGATTCCTGCGCCGCCAGCCCCATCGCCACCGCCCTCGCGCCATCAGAAAGCGTCACCTCTGGCAGCGCCAAGCCACGCACAACCTCTTGAAACTTCTTATGTTGATAGTAAGTCGCGCCGTTATGATCCCCCGCATGCAGCAGCTCTGGATCGACAGGCAATTCTGTTACGACTGGTGCTTTGCAGTGGCGTGGACTGACCACCAATTGCGGCACCGGCGCGGGATCATCCCCTGTCCAAAACCGCCCCGGACCGGGCACGAAACATTCTATCTTTCCCTCTGGCCCAACGGCAGAAATCTCTTCCTGAAACCGAGAGCCTTCCGCAAACATACACAGTTCCAACATCGCCCTTGCGCCTTTGGCAAAGTCAACGATCACATAGCCATTGTCCCAGATATCAGGCACTTGCCCATCATAATATTCGTCCAGATGGTTCACCGATTGACCAGCACTCGCCATAATCCGCACGGGTTCATCCTTCAGGATCAAACGCATCAGATCGAAAAAATGACAACATTTCTCGACCAGAGTTCCCCCCGAGTACTTGTTGAACCTGTTCCAATCGTTGACCTTTTTCAGGAACGGAAAACGATGTTCACGCAGGGTCAGCATCTTAATCCCTCCAGTCACCGCATCCGCCTGCTCGATCAAACGAGCGATAGGCGGCATGTAGCGATATTCCATCGCAACCCAAACCGGTGCAGGATAGTCACGGATCAATGCTTCGATGACGGGCACGTCCAAAGGGTTGGTAAATAGCGGCTTTTCCATCAAAACGGGCAGTGGTCGCTTGGCTGCAATCTGTGCCAATTGTCCGGCATGCAAAAAGTTCGGACTGGTGACCAGCAAACAATCAATGTCAGGATTTTCCAAGAGCACATCGAGGCTACTGGCAATCTTGGCCTCAGGCGCAAGTGCAAGGGATCGGGCTAACATTCCCGCGTCAGGTTCAAAAATAGCCTCGACAAATGCATGTTCGAAAAGTGCTATATTGCGAATATGCTCTTGCCCCATCATCCCCGATCCAATGAGTCCGTACTTACACATATCGAACATTAATCCTTCATTTTAGCCGTGAAACGTATGATACTTTTTCAGCATCGAACCAAGTCCGGGAAACCTCTGCCTTTTCATTGCCTTGATCCCAACTGATGCGATCCACGCAGCCTAGGATCATCCTTGCCTCTGGCAGATGGGCTTGCCCCCACTCGGGAAGACGCCCGATACTGACTGAATCTTCTATCCTCTGGATCCAGAGGTTTAGTCTCTTTTTGTAGAAATAGTATAAGGATTCCGACAGATCCTCTTCGGTCAGAGCCGTGGCATAGCCCGCATCTAACCAGATCTCTTCGAGTGCGACCGGCATCGAATTAAGGCACCGCAAACGCCGGATACGATGAGCCTGCTTTGACGCGCCAAATGGCGGCAATTCAGATGGTTTGTCTAAAGTCTGCACCGAGATCACTTGCGCCGTCGGCAGCCCACCTCCGCCCTTCAACTCCAGACGGAAAAAGGCATACAGCCCTTCTCGCACAGACACATGTCGAATGTAGTTCCCAGATCCCTGTCTGCGCTCTAGAAGTTTCTTTTCCGCCAGCACAGCCAAGGACTTACGCAAAGTTCCCACAGAAATTTTCAAACTTTCCGCCATCTGCCGTTCGGGAGGCAGACGCATACCTTCGACCCATCGGCCCGCCTGCATTTCGCGGATCAACATCTCGCTGATCTGGATATAGAGTGGAAGCGAATAGGTGTTTGGCATCCTAGGACTCAACAGATTGATACAGCATTGATGCACAGTCTGTGCAATGCTACGCAAGAGGTAATCATCCACTGAGAAAGCAAAAATTGATGACAGTTGTCCCCGTCACGTCATCCGATCTGGATGCCACCGAAGTCAGTTGGTTTTCCGCCCTTTGTTCAGACGATTGCGCGCAACTTGGGGTGCCAGATGGCGATCTGCGGTCCAGTTGGACCCATTGCAGTGCGATTGTGAAAGAGGCTGAGGCCCAGGGTTTTCGCAATATCCTGTGCCCCTCGTCCTATCAGGTTGGTCAGGACACGTTGAGTTTCGTGGCTGGCTGTGCGCCAATCACAAGCGAGATCAATATGTTGGCCGCCATACGCTGTGGAGAGATGCAACCCATTATGTTGGCACGCACCATCGCCACGCTCGATCACATGCTTAAAGGGCGGCTGACGTTAAACATTATCAGCTCGGATTTTCCAGGCGAAGTCGCGGACAGCAATTTCCGGTATCAGCGCTCTCGCGAGGTCGTCCAGATCCTAAAGCAGGCGTGGACGCAGGATAAAATCAACTTTGACGGTGAGGTGTACACGTTCAAAGACGTCTGGACCGATCCCGCCAAGCCATATCAACAAAACGGTGGGCCGCTGCTATATTTTGGAGGCTATTCGCCGGCAGCGCTTGAACTCTGCGCGCAGCATTGCGACGTGTATTTGATGTGGCCAGAACCGAAAGATATCATCGCAAATCGAATGCAGGCCGTGCATGAGCGCGCCAAGGCCTATAGCCGCACGCTCGATTTTGGGCTGCGTGTCCATATGATCGTGCGCGATACCGAGGCCGAGGCCAAGGAATACGCTGATTTTTTGACCGCTCAACTGAACGACGAATACGGGAAATTAATCCGCGACCGTGCCCATGATTCGATCTCACTGGGCGTCGCCCATCAGGCGAAAGCACGGGCATTGGCAGATAAATTCGGCTACATCGAGCCACATCTGTGGACAGGGATCGGACGGGCGCGGTCTGGTTGTGGGGCGGCTTTGGTGGGCTCGACCGATCAGATCCTGTCTGAAATCGAAGCCTATCAAAAAATGGGCATCCGGGCGTTCATCTTTTCGGGATATCCGCATATAGACGAGTGTAAGTCCTTTGGCAGCCGTGTGTTGCCCCAGATC
>CALGTJ010000488.1 GCA_937901435.1 uncultured Rhodobacter sp.
CACCCTGATCCGGGGCCATTCGGCCAGAGCGCTGGTTATTACGGCCGCGGCCTGTTTTACGGTGTCCTTAGTCTTTCGCACAATTGATCTGATGACCTGCGAGACGACAGGCGTGGGCACGCATTTCCTGTGGCATCTCTTGAACGGAGGCATGGTTTTGGCGCTTTTGCTGGCGCTCATTCGCCACGTCCCGGCGGTTCAAGAGCCGAGGCATGCTGTTCAGGATTTCTAGGACGGTCCTATCCGGTTCGTTGGCTTTTATTTCGGTAGTATACAGACCCCGCTTGCAAAGGTGTTGCTGAGATCAAGGGACCGGGACCGGGCAGGGGGGCTGCCCTGTCGGTCGGTTTAGATCTTGAGCGCCAGAGAGGGGGCCAGAACGTCCAGCCCCAAGGCTTTGCCCACAGCGAAATAGGTCAGCTTGCCCGCGTGGACATTCAGACCGTTCAGCAGATGGGCGTCCTCCTCGCAGGCCTTGCGCCAGCCCTTGTCCGCCAGTGCCAGCATGAATGGCATCGTGGCGTTGCCCAGAGCGATGGTCGAGGTGCGTGCGACAGCACCGGGCATATTGGCGACGCAATAGTGCATGATGCCGTCTACATCGTAGATTGGGTCCTGATGGGTCGTCGCCTTTGAGGTCTCGAAACAGCCGCCTTGGTCAATGGCCACATCGACGATCGCGGCGCCCGGTTTCATCTCTGACAATTGCGCGCGGGTGATCAGTTTCGGGGCAGCGGCACCGGGGATCAGGACCGCGCCGATGACCATATCTGCGTGGCGCACGAGGTCGATGGTATTGCCTGCACTTGCATAGCTGGTCTTGAAATCGCGGTGAAATACGTCGTCCAGATAGCGCAGCCGGGCCAGAGAACGGTCGAGCACGGTGACATCCGCGCCCATCCCTGACGCAATGCGAGCGGCATGAGTGCCAACGACTCCTCCGCCGATTACGACGACACGGGCCGGGCCGACACCGGGCACACCACCTAGCAGGACACCACGCCCGCCATTGGCCTTTTGCAGGGTCCATGCGCCAATCTGAGGGGCCAGTTTGCCCGCGACCTCTGACATGGGCGCGAGCAGGGGCAGGCCGCCCGCCGCGTCGGTCACGGTTTCATAGGCGATGCAGGTTGCGCCCGAGGCGAGCAGGTCATGGGTCTGATCCGGGTCGGGGGCAAGGTGAATGTAGGTGAACAGAACCTGCCCCTCGCGCAGCATCTTGCGTTCGATGGCCTGCGGTTCCTTGACCTTTACGATCATGTCAGCCTGGGCGAACACCTCTGCTGCGGTGCCGGTCAAGGTGGCCCCGGCTTCGGTATAGTCCTCGTCGGGAAAACCCGCGCCGACTCCTGCACCGCTTTGCACGATGACGGTGTGGTCGTGTGCGACAGCCTCGCGCGCGGCGTTCGGGGTCAGGCCGACACGGAATTCCTGTGGTTTGATCTCTGTGGGGCAGCCGATGATCATGGAAACCTCCCTTTCATGATATCCCTTTATGTCCTGCACGGATTGAAATTACTTTGAAAAGATCGTTGACTGCGCAGGGCATTTTGCGATGATTCACCGCAAAGTGATAGGATTAGCAGGAGAATATTGCGTGATGGTCGAACTTGACACGATAGACTGCCGAATCCTGACGGCGCTGCAAAAGTCCGGGCGGATGTCGAATGCGGAATTGTCGGATCAGGTGAACCTGTCGCCCTCGGCCTGCCATCGCAGGGTGCAGAGGCTGGAGGCCGAGGGGGTGATCGCGAAATACGTGGCCCTGCTGGACCCGCGCAAGCTGGACCGTCCTTCGACAGTCTATGTGGAAATCACGCTGCGCGGTCAGACCGAAGAGGCTCTTGACGCCTTCGAGCGCGAAGTCGCTCTGATCCCTGACCTGCTGGAATGTCACCTGATGGCGGGAACGGCGGATTACCTGCTGAAATTCTCGGTACGGGATACGGATGATTTTGCCCGCATCCACCGCCGCTATCTGGCGCGCTTGCCCGGCGTGGCGCAGATGCAGTCGTCGTTTTCCTTGCGTGAGGTGTTCAAGACGACGGCGCTGCCTGTGTAACTGGCAGAGCTTGTGCATTTCTGTGGATCGGGGAGTCTCTGACGAACCCGGAGAGGATGGTAACGGATTTTCAGTCAATTGGATTTAAGCTGGCACCCTTATTCAAAAGATGGGTGACTCAAAGGTATGGAGCTTTTGATCCTTATAATGACGACGTCGGGTCTCTTGTGTGACGGTTTGGTTCGCACAATTTCGCTGACGGTGGTCAGAGCGGAGGTGCCGTAAACATGTCTCTATTTACGACAGTCGAAGTGATCTACCTCGGCAACTTTGCCGATGCCGATACCAATGAGTCCACGAATGCCGCAGAGAACCCCGGCATCTTTATGGGCATCTTCGGGTCTGCCGGAGATCCGCTTTACACCCATGAAGTTGTGACCACCTTCGAGGATGTGGACGAGTCCGCAGGTATTGACTCCAACAACCTGTCCGGCGAACCGATAAGCTATGACATGGGCGGCGGGGCTGTGACGACGGTGATCGATGCTTTGGCATCCGTCGACTTGACGGTCACCTATATGAACGGGTCCACCGTGTCCTATAGCAACGTTGTGATGTTTCAGGACGCCACTGGAAATCTGTTCCTGACCAATTCCAATTGGGGTGGGATCAGTTGTAATTACTCACCCCCCATTTTGAGAGTGTGCGTCTCAGGCGAGGGTTTGGT
>CALGTJ010000489.1 GCA_937901435.1 uncultured Rhodobacter sp.
ACCTTGGCCCAAGGGGCCGCCTCGCCCCAATAGGTCGGGTTTGGCACCATCTCGACACCCTCGCCCCGGCGGAAGCTTTCCAGCAGGAAGGGACCGGTGCCGATCGCAGCCGAGCCGTCGTTGAAGGCCTGCGTCTCGGGATAGGCCAGATCGCCACAGCCATCGGGGCTGAACTGGATCGAAGGACCGTCAACGCCGTTCGCCTTGGCGGAAATGATGCCCCATGTGGAAAATTCCGTCGGGATCAGCGGATAAGGCCCATCCGTTTCGACAACCAGCGTCAGCGGGTCGACCACTTCCATCCCGCGGATGCCTTTGGTGTAGGTGGTGAACAGCGAGGGCGAATCTTTGACGCCGGGAATGCGGCAGACCGAATAGACCACGTCATAGGCGTCAAATGTCGAGCCGTCAGAGAAGGTCACGCCATCGCGCAGCTTGAATTCCCAGTGATTGTCGTCCAGCGGCTTCCAGCTCGTGGCGAGCAGCGGAAACAGCTTTTGCTTGTCATCCGCGCCGACGAGCGATTCAAAAAAGTTGCGGCGCAACTGGTTGTTTGGCCCGAGGTTGTGGAAATGCGGGTCGGCAGAGCTTGGCTCTGAGGCGATACCAATCCGAAGCTCTTGGGCCAGCGCCGGAAGCGCCGGAAGGGCGGCTGCCACGGCGAGCGTGGTCAGGCGCAGAAACCTGAATGTCATGTCGTTCTCCCTGTTGTGGTCCGGTGCGCCCAGCACGGTGCCGGGCACACTCGTCCCTTTATGCGTGGCAACAGCTTACCAGTGTCCGCCTGTCCCGAAAGAGAGAAGGTCATACGTTTAGGTTATGGATATACAAGCCAAACGCATGTATACGGCCTGTGAAATCTGGCTTGCGAGGCCCGCGACATGCGCGACAACTGGCATTCGATCCGCGAATACGAGGCGCTGCGCGCGGTCGTCACCTCTGGCACCACCAGCGGCGCGGCGCGGCTGCTGGGGATTTCACAACCTGCCGTGTCCCGCGCCATCGCGCAACTGGAAACCCGTCTGAACCTGATCCTGTTCGAACGACGCGGCGGTCGTCTGCGCCCCACCGCCGAGGCGCTGCGCCTGAACCGCCAGCTGGATCGCCTGTTTGACGCCATCGCCTATCTGGACGGGACCGATCCCAGCGACCCGGTCGGGGTGCCAATCCGTCTGGCCGCGCCTCCTTCGCTGTCGGATCTGGTCTGCACGGCGATGGCCAGTTTCATGAAACTGCACCCGGCCCAGAACCTGTCGCTGGAAACCTGTACCTCTGGCGGTCTGGTCAGCCGGTTGGTGGACGATTCCGTGGATCTGGGGTTCACCCATGCGGATCTGACCCATTCCGCCATGGAATTGTTGCCTTTCCACGAAAGCGAGGCCGTCTGCGTCATGCCGCGCGGGCATCCCCTGTCACGGCACAAGATCATCACGCCGCAGCTTTTACATGGCCAGAACTTCATCTCGATCCTGCGCCGCCATATCGTGCGTTCGCGTCTGGACAAGGTTTTTGCCGATGCGGGCGCAGAACCCAATCGCGTGGTCGAGGTCGCCACCGGGCTAAGTGCGGTGTCGATGGCGCGCGCAGGCTGTGGCGTTGCGGTGATCTGCCCGTTTCCAATGCTGCGTCAGGACGATCCAACCATAGATTTTCGCCCGTTCCGCCCACAATTCACCTATCGCACCGCCTTTGCAATCTCGACCATCCGCCCACCCTCCGCGGGACTGCGCGCCTTCATGCGGCATGTGAAACTCATGGTGCGCTCTGATCCCGACTGGAAAACCAGCGTCAAGGTTGCAGAGGTGTAGAACGCTTCACATGGGGCAAAATCACATCGGAACATCACACCGCAACCGAATGGCGCGCGGTGGAGTCTTGCAGGTAGGCATCAAAGGCTGCGGCCGCGATCCGAACCAAGGGGCGTCCTTTGGGGGTCATCGTGACTTTGCCGTTCGCGAGGGTCAAAAGACCGTCCTGCTGCATGTCTAGCAATGCATCGAATGCCTCGCCCCACCAGCCCTCTGGCCAGCCATGCGCGCGCCCGATGGCGGCGGCATCGACGAACCCGTCGCACATCAGCCGCTCGATCACCTCGGCACGCATCACGTCATCCGCGCTAAAAGGCAGGCCCTTGGCCACGGGCAGGTGCCCCTCTTCAACCGCCCGAGACCAGGCCCCGGTCTCTGTCAGGTTCTGAAAATACCCGGACGGCGTCCGTCCGATAGAGGTCGCGCCCATGCCGATCATCGTTGCCGCCTGGTCGGTGGTATAGCCTTGGAAATTGCGGTGCAAATGGCCATCCCGCGCGGCAATGGCCAGCTCATCCTCTGGCAGGGCAAAGTGATCCAGCCCAATCGCCACATATCCCGCCGCCAGCAGCGCCTCTGCGGCAGCTTCCGCCTGCGCGCTGCGCTCTGCGGCATCAGGCAGGCTCTCCTCTGGGATCATCCGTTGGTTTTTCGCCATCCATGGTACATGCGCATAGCCAAACAGCGCGATCCGGTCGGGGCGCATGGCAGCGCTCAGCCCGACGGTGCGTACAAGGCTGTCCACAGTTTGATAGGGCAGCCCATAGATCAGGTCAAAGTTGATGCCCTTAACCCGGATTATTCACCACGGTCGGTTGGCGGCTGCGGTATGAGAGTGATC
>CALGTJ010000490.1 GCA_937901435.1 uncultured Rhodobacter sp.
TTGCGCTCAGGTTCTTTTTCTCGATGACCTGCGATCGTGATGAGATGAAGAAGTATATGCAGTTCCGAACGGAGCCGCGCAAATTGCCTATCGTTCTCAGCGTTGAGGAAGTGTCCGCCCTGCTGGCAGCTGCACCTGGCCCTGGGCTTAAATACCGCGCGGCTCTGAGCATCGGTTATGGGGGCGGATTGCGTGCATCTGAAGTGACGCATCTCAAAGTTCGCGATATCGATAGTGATCGAATGCTTATCCATGTCGAACGAGGAAAAGGTGGCAAAGATCGTGATGTGATGCTGTCACCATCCTTGCTGGACCTATTGAGGGATTATTGGCGTGAGGCGCGCCCGCAAGGCTGGTTGTTCCCGGGTCAGAACCGTGTCGATCCGATATCATCACGTCAGCTGAGCCGCGCATTTATGTCCGCAAAATCGATGGCTGGTGTAAAGAAGCCCGCAACATTGCACACCTTGCGTCATAGCTTCGCAACCCATTTGTTGGAGGCCAATACGGATGTGCGTGTGATCCAAGTGCTGCTCGGGCATTCCAAGTTGAGTACGACGGCGCGATACACACATGTAGCAACTAAGACGCTGCGCGATGTCGTTAGCCCGTTTGAGCATGTGCGGGTCCTGACCTGACGGACGCGTCGGCGTGCCCAAACGCGCGCTGGAGATTGCTGATATCTTTCGTGCCTATGGCCCCGCATGGCGAGGGGCCAACAAGGGACATGTCAGCCTTTCCCAGCTAAAAGTGATGTCCTCCATTGAGGCGTGTCGAACCGAGGAGCTCGGCGGGCATGTGGCCGCTTGCACCAAATGTAACCACCAGCACATCGCTTACAACTCGTGCAAGAACAGGCACTGTCCCAAATGCCAGGGACCGGCGGCGCGCGACTGGATGGCGGCACGGGCTGAAGACCTACTACCTGTGGAATATTTCCATTTAGTCTTCACGCTGCCAGCCGAGATCGCCCGTATCGCCTATTGGAACAAGAAGGCAGTCTACGGACTGCTGTTCAGAGCATCGGCCCAGACGGTGACCACCATCGCCAGCGATCCTAAGCGCATGGGCGCGCGGGTCGGTATGACCAGCGTGCTGCACACTTGGGGATCGGCTCTCACCCATCACCCTCACGTCCACATGATCGTTCCGGGTGGTGGCCTGTCGCCCGACGGCACTCGCTGGGTCTCTTCCAAGCCGGGGTTCTTCCTGCATGTGCGGGTCCTCTCTCGGCTATTCAGGCGTCTGTTCATCGAGGGGCTGCTGGCATTGCACCGCGCGGCAGACCTTGCCTTCTTCGGTGATCTAACTGGGCTGTCAGAGCCGCAGGCCTTCGCAGCATATCTCGCCCCATTGCGCAAAACAGAATGGATCGTCTATTCCAAACCACCCTTCGGTGGCCCTGAGGCTGTGCTGGCTTATCTCAGTCGTTACACGCACCGTGTGGCCATCTCAAATAGCCGCATCGTCAATGCCAATGCCAACACCGTTGCGTTCAGATGGAAAGACTATCGCATCAAGAATGGCGACAAACAGAACATCATGCGCCTCTCTACCAGCGAGTTCATCCGTCGCTTTCTGATCCATGTGCTTCCGGACGGGTTCCACCGCATCCGCCACTACGGTTTGCTAGCAAGTGCGACCCGCAGGGCCAACATCGCAAAGGTTCGTTTATTACTTGGGGCAGAGGTGGTCGATAACGAAAGCCCACCAACCGCAGAGATAACCCCACTCACACTTCGCGAACCATGCCCCGATTGTGGGGGCCAGATGCGCATCATCGAGACCTTTAGGCGGGGGCAAAAGCCACAGACCCGCGCGCCACCACGAAAGGCCGCCGCATGACGAGATGTCCGTCACAATGCACAATACCGGCACCCGTATGCGCCTCATTCGGGTGGAGCATTCTGCTGCGCCGAACGAACCGAAGCACGGAAAACGTACCGATGCTGACCGTTATCAACGCCAAAATCATACCACATATGGCTTTTGAAGCACCTCGAATACCTTCGCCAAATACGACAAGGCCAAAACCAACCTACGGCAGCTTTACGCTTTCCCCATAGGTCACACTCAGCATCCCACGGCTTCCTCCTTGAGAGGTTTGTCAACGCGGGCCAAGGTCAGTCCCACGCCAAAACCTTGCGCTGTGGCCCGCATCGAAAAACCTTCATCAAAACTGCCATTCGCTGCAATTTGAATGAATGACTGCTCTAGCCTAATACCTAAAGTTGAGCCGCAGGCCCATGGATGGGGGACCACGAGCCACGTGCCACCGTCCATAGAGCAGCCACCTCCCAAGCAGCTACTAGTTATGCATAGAACCAAT
>CALGTJ010000491.1 GCA_937901435.1 uncultured Rhodobacter sp.
CGCGGTGTTGACAAGGTGGTCGATTCCACCGGCGCCTCGATCCTTGACCGCAGTTTTGACGCGATCCGCCCGCTGGGTCATGTGGTCAGCTATGGCGAGGCAGAGGGCCCGCCCTACTCGAACCTGTGGGAGCAGCTGGTCAGGAAATCCCTGACCTTCACCCGGATGCATCTGGGGCATATGGACTATGGCGCACCCGACTGGACAAATGGCACGACGGCGGTGATCGCGGCGATCATGGATGGGTCCCTTCAGGTGCCGATTGAGGGCGTCTATGCGCTGGACGATGTGAACGAGATGTTCGCCGCCCTTGCCTCTCGCACCCTGTCTGGCAAGGTGATCCTGCGCGTAGCAGACTAGCCGACGACGCCTTTCACCTGGCGAATACCGCTTCCCTCTGCGCGCCCCATCCGGCAAAGTGATGCCGACAGTTCAGCGACGGATGGCTGATCGCCCCACCACACCCACAGAGAGGATGACACGACGATGAGTACAGTTCTAAAGGCATCTCCGGACACTTGCCACTGGGGGTTTTTCGACGCCAGCCACCCGGCCGTTCTGACCATCGACAGCGGCGATGAGGTGACGATCGAAACGATCTCTGGCGGCCCTTTGAATCTGCCCGGCGAGGGGTTCCATGTGCCGCCCGAACTGCTGGAGGTCCATGCCGCAGGCGTGCCGCCAATGCCGGGGCATATCCTGACCGGGCCTGTTTTTGTCACCGGGGCGATGCCCGGAGACGTGCTGCAAGTGGATATCCTTGACATCGCGCTGCGGCAGGATTGGGGCTATAACTTTATCCGGCCTCTGGCGGGCACGTTGCCGCTGGATTTTCAGACCCTGCACCAGACGATCATCCCGCTGGACGCAGACCGCATGGTGGGCACGATGCCTTGGGGGCTGGAACTTGATCTTGCGCCGTTTTATGGCGTCATGGGCGTCGCGCCGCCGCCATCCTGGGGGCGGATCTCGACCATTGAACCGCGGGTACATGGCGGCAATATCGACAACAAGGAACTGGTCGCGGGCACCACGCTGTACCTGCCGGTGAATGCCGAGGGCGCGCTGTTTTCCTGTGGCGACGGCCACGGCGCGCAAGGTGACGGAGAGGTCTGTGTCACCGCCATCGAAACGGCCCTGCGCGGACGGTTCCGCCTGACCGTGCGCAAGGATCTGGCGCTAAGCTATCCACAGGCCGAAACGCCGACGCACTATATCACCATGGGCATGGCCCCCGATCTGGATCAATGCGCCAAGATGGCTCTGCGCGATATGATCGCCCTCGTCTCTGCACGCGCCGGGATCAGTGCCGAGAATGCCTATATGCTGTGCTCGCTGGCCGGGGATCTGCGGATCACGCAGACCGTGAACCGGGAAAAAGGCGTGCATATGATGATGGCGAAGAAACTGGTCGATCAGGCCTGAGCATTCAAAAGGGGGCGCATTGCCCCCTTTTTTCAGGACCCTGTTTCGCGCACATCCAGCGCATCGCGCAAGCCGTCACCGACGAAATTGATCGACAGCACCACCAGCATAATCGCCAAGCCGGGATAGACCCCCAGCCACCACGCCTGAGAGATAAAGCTGCGCCCATCGGCAAGGATCAGCCCCCATGTGGGTGTGTTCGGGTTCACGCCGAGGCCGAGAAACGACAGGGACGCCTCACCCAGAATGGCATAGGACACGCTGACCGTGGCCTGCACGATCAGCGGGGCCAAGGCGTTGGGCAGAATGTGACGGAACATGATGCGCGCGTCGGAAAAGCCTTGCACGCGGGCGGCATCCACGAACTGTTCCTCCTTTAAAGTCAAGACCATAGAGCGCGCAATGCGCGCAAAGTCATCGAGGAACGCCAGCGAGATCGCCACGATCACATTCAGCAATCCGGTGCCAAAGACCGCCACCAGATAGACCGCGATGATAAAGTTCGGAAAGGCCCATTGCAGGTCGATGTAGCGCATGATGATGTTGTCGATCCAGCCGCCATAATAGCCCGCGACGACGCCAAGGATCACGCCCCCGACCAGCGCCAACGCCACGGTCGAGACGCCCACGAACAGCGAGATCTGAGTGCCCCAGATGATTCGCGACAACAGATCGCGCCCCAGATCGTCGGTTCCCAGCCAGTGGGTGCCCGACGGGTTCGTCATCATGTCCAGCGTCATCTCGTTGGGATCGTAAGGCGCGATCAGCGGCGCAAGGATCGCCGTCAACGTAAAGAACAGCATGATGAACAGACCCACCTGCGCCTTGCGGTCGCGCGCAAAGACACTGCGCAGGCGCGATTTGGGCTGAACGGGATCGGGCACCGCCAGATCATCACCAAGATCTTTCACAGAGACATCCGTCATCACGAGTACCTGATTCTTGGGTCAATGACCGCGTACAGCAGATCTACCGCCAGATTGGACAGCACGAAAAACGCCGAGACGACCAAGACCGCCCCCTGCACCACCGGGTAATCCCGGTTCTGGATGCCCTGGATCAGCACGCGGCCCAAGCCTTTGATGGCAAAGACATTCTCGACCACCACCGCGCCCGAGATCAACAGGGCAAAGGCGATCCCGATGACCGTGACCACCGGGATCAGCGCGTTGGGAAAGGCGTGGCGCAGCATTTGCACACGCATGGTCAGCCCCTTGGAGGCCGCCGTGCGCATGTAATCGGCCTGCATTACCTCTAACATCGAGGACCTTATCATCCGCGCGATAATGGCGGAAAACCCGGTGCCGATGGCGATAGAAGGCAGGATAAGATGGCTCAGCCACGGCCAAAAGCCCTCGGCCAGAGGCACATAACCGATGGCGGGCAGCCATTGCAGATTGGCGGCAAAGACGATAATCAGCAGGATCGCCAGCCAGAAATCCGGCATCGACAGACCCAGAAAGGCAAACAACGACACCGCCGTATCGGTCGCCGTATTCTTGCGCGTGGCAGAGATGATCCCCGCCGGGATCGCGATGACCAGCGCGATGATGAAGGACAGGAACGCCAGCGACATGGTGCGCGGCAGGGCCTCTATCAGAATCGTCGTGACCGGCTGGTTGTTACCATAGATCGAGTTGCCCAGATCGCCCTGTAGCATGGCGATGAACCATTTCCAGAACTGCACCAGAACAGGCTTATCCAGACCCAGCTTGCGGATCAGGGCTTCGCGGGCTTCGGGACCGCCGGAATCCGCCAGCATCGCGGCAATCGGGTCGCCCGGCACCAGTCGGATCATGAAGAACACCAGCGTTGCCACGGCGAGCATCACCAGCAGGGATCCGATCAATCGTCTGAGGATATAAGAGGCCATGTGGGGTCGGACGGGCCTGCGCCTGCTATAGCGACGGCCCGCCCTCCTTTCTGTGAGTTACGCCAGCGAAATGCGGTCAAGCTCGTGCAGACCGGGGATGCGCGCGTCTTCCGGCACGATCACCTTGGTGCTGTGCACCAGCACGTCGACCGGGTGATACAAGAACCCGCAGGCCACCTTGTTCGAGGTGATCGCATTGGCCTTTTGCACCAATTCGCGCCGCGCCGCCGGATCGGCGGTAACCGCCTGCTGATCGATGGCCGCATCCGCCTCTGACTCGCTGAAGAACCCAAAGGGCATTGCAGCCGGGTCGCGATCGGGGCCGTTGAACTTGGACGCGGTCTGCATCCAGTCCACCAGACCGTCATCCGGGTCATAATCACCGCCCGAGCCGCCCAGACGCAGATCGATGTCCATCTTGTTGAACTCTTCTATGCCGATGGAAAAGTCCTTGGGATCGACGATCACATTGATGCCCAGCACGACCTTCAGGATATTGGCCACGACCTGCCCGTCCCGCTTGGTATTGGGGGTGGTTTGCAGTTTCAGATCGGGGAAACCCGCACCGCCCGGATAGCCAGCCTCGGCCATCAGCGCCTTGGCCCCCTCTGGATCAAAGGCCTGCTCTGACGTTTCGGCCAGCCCTTCGTCAAAGAAATAGCCCATCGCCGGATTGATCGTGCCATGCGCGGCCACGCCATAGCCAAAGCGGCCCTGCTTGATGAACAACTCGCGATCCAAGGCCTTGGCAATTGCCAGACGGACCATAAAGCCTTTCTCTTTCTTCAACTCTTCCAAAGGCTTGTTAAAGTCAGAGACAGTCATCGCCTCGTGCCATGGGCTGATCCAGATCGACTGGAATCCGGGGCCAGGCTTGATATCGACCGCCAGATCGGGGTTTTCCTGAAAGCGGCTGACAAGCTGCGTCGGCACCGGATTGCCGCCCACATACTGAATGTCTCCGGCCTCGATGGCAGCCGCCAGAGGTTCGACGCCGTCCACGGGCTGAATGCTGATCTTGTCCAGCTTTGGCCGCTCTGGATCATAGTAATCGGCGAATTTTTCCAGCATGACCGCTTGGCCCAGCGTGTGACTGACGACCTTGTAAGGCCCCGTGCCAATCGGGGTCAGACCGTATTGCGCCAGCCCCAGCGCCTCTAGACCGCCGCGTGACACGATGGTCATGGCACGTCCCGAAGAGCGTTCCAGCGCCTTGGTCAGGAAGGAGGCCTGCGGCTGTTTCAGAACGAATTTCACCTCGTAATCATTGAGCTTTTGCAACTCGGCCACATTGCCGATCACGCGGCTGTGGCGCGACTGATCCGGGTCGCTGGAGCGGTTGAAGGTGAACACCACATCCTCGGCATCAAATGTATCGCCGTTGTGGAACGTCACGCCCTCGCGCAGCTTGATGGTGTACTCCAGACCGTCTTCGCTGACCTCCCAGCTTTCGGCCAGATCGCCCTGTGCGACCAGCGCATTGTCGATGTGCATCAGGCCGCTGTAGATGTTAGAGGCGATCTGGAATTGCAGCACCTGACCGATTTGCGCAGGATCCAGCGTGGTGATCTCGCCCACACCGGCCCAGGCGCAATTCAACTCGCCACCGCCATGCGCGGCCGCCATCGCCGCGGTTGGGCGCAGACCGGGCAGCACCTGTGCCATGCCTAACGCGCCCCCGGCGGCCAGCAGGCGCAGCGTGGTGCGGCGGCTGATCTTGTTGCCGCGCATGTCGTCTTTTTTCAACCCAAACAACGGATCGCGGGGATCAAAGTCATAGGCGTCGCGCAATTCAGCCTCGGCGCGCTTGATGAGGTCTTTATCGTCCATTTCTCTCTCCTGTCGTGAATTGGTCTTTGGTCGTTTTGTCAAGTGGTTACATTATGAATTTAAAGCATGACAGGCAGCCAGATGCCCCTCGCCATGCCGTTTCAATTCGGGCTCGCCCGAGCGGCAGATATCCATCGCCAACGCACAGCGCGGATGGAACACACAGCCCTTGGGCGGGTCCAGCGGGCTGGGCACCTCACCCATCAGCGCCACGTGATCGCGCGCCGCCTCTGACAGGGGATCCGGGTTGGGAACCGCGTCAATCAGCGCGCGGGTATAGGGGTGTTTCGGGTTCGCAAAGAGGTCCTCGGACGAGGCCGTTTCCATGACCCGCCCCAGATACATCACCGCCACCCGATCACACAGATGGCGCACGATGGACAGGTCATGCCCGATGAACAGATAGGTCAGGTTCAGCCGTACCCGCAACTCTTCGAGCAGGTTGATGATCTGCGCCTGAATGGACACGTCCAGCGCCGAGACCGCCTCGTCACAGACGATCAGATCAGGTTCCAGTGCAAGGGCGCGCGCGATGCCAACCCGCTGGCGCTGCCCACCGGACATCTGGTGCGGGTAAAGCTCTGCAAAGCGATCCGACAGGCCACACAGGCCCAAGAGTTCGATCACACGGGCCGTCATATCCCCTTGATATTTATGCACATAGAGGACTTCACGAATGATCGCCCCGGCCTTCATCCGGGGATTGAGCGATGAAAACGGATCCTGAAACACCGCTGCCACACGCTTGCGGTAGGGGGCAAGTGCTGCGCCCTTGAGATCGGTGATATTCTGCCCGTCAAACCAGATCGCGCCCTCGGTGGCATCCACCAGCCGCAGCACCGTGCGCGCCAATGTGGTCTTGCCGCAGCCCGATTCACCCACCAGCCCGAACGCCTCGCCACGATTGAGCGAAAGTGTCACCTTTTCAACCGCTTTCACCTCGGCAAACTGGCGCTGCAACAGCCCCTTTCGCATCGGGAAATGGACAGAAACGCCCTCGATCCGCAGGAACGGCTGGGTCATCTACGAGGCCTCTCGCGTTTGCGTTTGCAGGGGGAAATGACAGGCGGTTTGCCCATCAAAATCGGGGCGCGTCGTGCGGCACAAATCCTGCGCATAAGGACAGCGCGGGTGAAAGCGGCAGCCGGTGATCTTGGTAAAAGGGTCGGCCGGGTTGCCCATGATCGGTTTCAGCGGTTGCTTGCGGTCCTGATCCAGACGCGGCACCGAATTCAACAGGCCTTGGGTGTAGGGATGGCGCGGCGTGTAATAGACCTCTGCCGCCGTGCCGGTCTCGACGATGCGCCCGCCGTACATCACATTCACCCGGTTCGCGTAGCGCGCAACGATGCCGAGGTTATGGGTGATCAGGATCAGCGCAGTCCCGTGATCCTTGCAAACTTTTGCCATAAGATCAAGGATTTGCGCCTGAATGGTGACGTCCAGCGCGGTTGTCGGCTCGTCCGCGACGATCAGCTTTGGCTCTGCCGCCAAGGCAATCGCGATCATCACCCTTTGGCGCATCCCACCGGAAAAATGATGCGGATACTGACGCATCCGCCGTTCCGCATCGGCCACGCCAACCTCGCGCAACAGATCAATGGCCCGTTTGCGCGCGTCCGCCTTGGACAAACCAAGGTTTTCTTCAATACTTTCCGTGATTTGGCTGCCAATGTTGCGCACCGGGTTTAACGAGGTCATGGGCTCTTGAAACACCATAGAGATGTCGCGCCCGCGCCTTTGGCGCATGTCTTCGTCTGACAGAGTCAACAGATCCACCCCCTCAAGGCGGACCGACCCGCCCGTCACATGCAGATCACTTGCCAGCAAGCGCATCAACGCCAGCGAGGACAGGGATTTTCCAGAGCCGGATTCGCCCACAATCGCCAGCGTTTCCCCCGCCGCGACGGAATAAGAAAGGTCGTCCACCAAGGTGGTTTCCACGCCTTCGGCCCGGTGCTTGATACTGAGGTTTTCGATCTCGAGAAGCGTCATGTTTTCATTCGATAAACAAGGTTAAAATCATGGTAGCAGCCGTGGTCGAAATGGCCAGCGCCCTTTGCCATAAAGTCAAAGCAACAGGCAAAAAAATCTAACTTTCTTATACCGTTACCGTACGAACTTGAGAGTTGCATAAATCTTAATCTATCAGAAAACATCATGACCGCATAGCCTTGTGTTTTGTGGCGCAATCGCGCCAAATCATCGTCAGGCGCACCGCGCGCTCTACCTCTGATGTGATCCCAAACCGAAAGGCCAAAGCATGACCTATTCCATCGTTGCCAGAGACCAGACTACGGGCGAAATCGGCATTGCCGTGGCCAGTCGGTTTTTTGCCTGCGGGGTGCAGGTGCCATGGGTCTCGGCCACCGCCGCCGTTGCCAGTCAGGCCTTTGTCAATCCGCTCTGGGGCATCGAGGGGCTGGCGCGTCTGGACAAGGGCGAGTCCCCCGCTGCAATTCTGACGGATTTCCTGCACCGTGACGCCGGAGAGGCCAATCGGCAGGCGCATTTTCTGGCCCCCGACGGGCAGATGATCCAGCATACGGGCGCCAATTGTGTGCCATGGTGCGGGCATGTATCCGCGCCCGATATTTCGGTTGCGGGCAATATGCTGGCGGGGCCTGCGGTGATCGAGGACACGCTGGCCGCCTATCTCGCCCACCCAGACCTGCCCTTTGCAGAGCGGCTGTTGACCGCGATGGAGGCCGGAGAGGCCGCAGGCGGGGACAAGCGCGGGCGGCAAGCGGCGGGCCTTGTGATCCACGCGGGCCAGCCCTATCCGGCGATTGACATCCGCGCCGACGATCACGCCGATCCTCTGGCCGAACTGCGCCGTTTGCTGGCGGTCAGCGGCGAACGCTATGCGATCTTTGCCACCGCCATGGCCACGGTCGAGAATTTTTCGGGCATGACCGACCGCCGTCCCATGGACGAGGCCATCGCCAAGGACGAAGCACACCGGCGCGACCACGGCATCGCCTCGCAATCCTTCGCGGTGCCGCCCGCCTGATGTCTGCCAGATCCTCATCCCGTACCCCCTTGTCCCATCATTGCCTCGACCGCCTCGACAAAATGCAGGGCGAGCCGGGACAGGGGCACATCCCGCCGTGTCAAAAGGCAGGCGCCGATGCGGATGTCAGGCACAAAAGGGCGTGCCACAAGCCCTTGATCTCGCATGAATTGCGCGGTGTAGCGGTCGACAATGGCGATCCCCATGCCCGCATTCGCCAGCACCGCCGCCGTATGACAATACCGCACCACGACGCGCGGAATATAGGGCACGCCCTCGTGATCAAACGCCTTGCGCAGCAGCGTGCCAAGGCGCGACAGCGTATCAAGCCCGATGTGGCCGTGGTTCAGGCAGTCTTGTGGCGTAATCTGCGACGCCTGCGCCAAGGGATGATCGGCGGGCACCATCGCCACCATCAGATCCGCGCTCAGTTGGCGCACGTTGACGGCAGGATGCGCCTCTAGCGCCAGCACAAGGCCCAGTTCGGCAGAGCCGACCTCGACCTCTTCGATGACATTCTCCATCCGGCGCACATCATACTGCACGCCCACGCCGGGGCGTTCGGACAGGTAACCTTGCAAGACTTTGGGCACCACCGAATGGCCCATGGGCGGGGTCGCGATGATCTTTAGCACGCCTGCCGTCCCATTACGCAGGTCCTGCACATGACTGCCGACGGAACGCAGTTGCAGCAGGATCGGCTCGATCTGCTTGAACAGGCTGCGCGCCTCTTGCGTCGGCTGCAGCCGCTGACTGCGCCGCTCGAACAGGGAAAACCCCAGTTGTGCCTCTAACTGCTTGATTGCCAAAGAAACTGCCGGTTGACTGACGCCCAGTTCAGTGGCCGCATCGACCGTGGTCTGATGCAGCATCACCGCGCTGAACACCTCTAGCAGGCGCAGCGACAGATCCCCTTTGTCAGAGATCCTCACGCGCTCATCCGGCCAGAACCCCGGCCAATACCGTGCCAAGAGCCATAGCCACCGCCGCCTGTGTCGGATCGATAACGGGCAGGCCCAGTTCTGCCTCTAACCCCGCGCGGTGGCGCGCCATGCCCGCACAGCCAAGGATCACCGCGCCCGCGCCTTTGACCTGAAGCGCACGGCCCGTTTCGACCAGTTTGGCAAAGGTTTTTTCGCCGCGCGCAGATTCATCGACGCTCATATTCAGGGGGATTTCAGCGGCCAAGCGATGCAGCACACCCATCCGCGCCATGAACCGACGGTGGCGCGCAATGGACGGCTCTGCGATGGCAATGATCCCGAACAGATCGGCGCGCGCCATGGCGGTCAGCACACCGCTTTCCTGAATGCCAAAGACCGGCGCTTTGCTGACCGAACGGCAGGCGTCCAGCCCCGGATCGGAATAGCAAGCGATCACAAACGCCCCCGCATCCGGGCGCGCCTGCACCAGTTTGGCCAGCGGCAGGATCACGCTGTCGGAATCCAGCTGGCTTTCAACGCCAAAGGGCCCCTCGGCCAAGGTCAGGCACTCAATTGCGGGACCTGTCGGAAAGCGAAACGGGTCCAGCGCATCGCTCAGACCATCGGTGACGGCTTGGTTCGAGTTGGGGTTGATGACAACGATCGGACCGCTCATGCCAGCACCTCTGCGCCAAAGTTGCGTTTAGGGTCCGTCTCGGCCAGTAGTGTGCCGATCAGACCCGTCAAATCAGAGCGATCCCTTGCGATGAACGCGCCGTCACCGGGTTTCGCAATCAGCTCGCCTGCGTCCACGATCCGCTTGCCCCGGCCCAGAACGGTGACGGGCCAGCCTGTGACCTCCATCCCCTCGAATGGATTATAGTCCATGTTATCATGCATTTCCCCGGCGATCTTCACCTCGTTTGGATCCCAGATCGCGATATCCGCATCGGCCCCGACGCTGATCGTACCCTTGCGCGGATGCATGCCGTAAAGACGCGCGGCATTGGTCGAGGACAGCGCGACAAACTGGTTCAGTCCGATGCGCCCCTTGACCACGCCTTCGGAAAACATCAGCGGCAGACGCATCTCGATCCCCGGCATCCCATTGGCGATCTTGCGGAAATCCACGTCGCGCCCGGCGGCGAATTTGCCCGTGTCATCAAAGCGATACGGCGCGTGATCTGACGAGACGACGCTGAAGGTTCCGGCGGCGATATGGCTCCACAGCATGCCCTGCGTGGCGTGATCGCGCAGCGGCGGAGAGCAGATATATTTCGCCCCCTCCATCCCCGGACGGTCCAGATCGTCACGCGTCAGGAACAGATATTGCGGGCAGGTCTCGCCAAAGACATAGGCCCCCCGCGCGCGCGCCTGCGCCACCGAGGCCGCGCCACCCGGTGTGGACACATGGACAATCATCAGCGGTGCGTTGACCAGTGCGGCAAGGCTGATCGCGCGATTTATCGCCTCTTCCTCTGCCAACGCGGGGCGCGCGGGCGCATGATAGCGCGGCGCGGTATAGCCGTTTTCTGCAAGGCTGGTGGCCATATGGGTCAGCATGTCGTGGTTTTCGGCATGCACCATCGTCAGCCCGCCATGCTTGCGCGCGACCGACAGGATATCAAGAAACTGCGCGTCACTGACCCGTGTGGCATAGGTCATAAAGACCTTGAAACTGGTGATCCCACGATCAAAGACGCCGGGCAGCTCCTTTAGCACCTCAGGCGTCGGGTCGGTCAGGATCAGGTGGTAGGAATAATCGATCACGGATTTGGGCGCGGCGCGATTGTCATAGGTTTCAAGCGTTTGCGCGACGGTTTCGCCCTTTTTCTGCGCCGCGAAAGGCACAAAGCAAGAGTTGCCGCCAAAGGCCGCCGAAATGGATCCGCTCTCATAGTCATCCGCCGTCATCAGGCCCATGCCGCTTTCCTGCGCGATATGGCAATGAGCCTCGATCCCGCCGGGCAAGACCAGTTTGCCCGTCGCTTCAATCACATCCTCGCCCGCCAGCCCCTCGCCCAAGGTCGCAATGCGCCCGTCGCGGATCCCAATATCGGCGGCGAAGGTTTCAGAGGCGGTCGCGATGGTGCCACCACGTATGACCAGATCA
>CALGTJ010000492.1 GCA_937901435.1 uncultured Rhodobacter sp.
TCACATGCTCGGAGACGCCGCCAGAGAATTTCTACCAGTTTCGAGACACCACCATGCGCTCAATTGCTGCAAAGTCTTGACGCCTTTCCGCCCCATTTCAGCGATGAAACCCAAGAAATCTGTTTTTTTTACGCCCAATTTTTGACGATATTGGCAGCGATTGAAAAGGACGTATTGGCAAAAGTCGCATGGTTCTTTGTCGGTAAAAGCGAGGGGGCCTTTTACCGTGAGGCGGGGTCGGGTTCGATGTTGAATCCGACGCTGGGGTAAAACGAGTGAAGCGGAACAGTACCCGCAATGCCCCCGGATATCATCCGGTCTGCGAACCTGTGTTGCGGCTTGCAACGCCACGAGTGGAACGGCCAGCACTGCCTTGGCCGAGGTTTTAATGCCGCCAAACTTTGGCGGCAAGGAGACAAAGATGATTTTGCGGGATCTAACGCAAGACCTTGACGCGCCGGGACGTCGCCAGCCCTCGGCTGGCGCACTGGCCTGTTCGGACGGACAGATCGACCCTTATCGCCTGCACAAAGGCCCGCATCATTCGGGGCCCCGCCCATTTTCTCATGCCGCCCTTCTCAGCGTCACACCGACAGCTGTCTGCCCCCAAACCGCGTCTTCGGACAACAAGCGCCCCTGCTAGCTAGGAACGAAAAATGCCAAATTTTGACCCATCCACTGTTACAAACCTCGTTGGCCTGTGGGATTTCCGCTCTGGCGCGACCACGGCAGACACCGGCCTTGATGACGGAATCGCCCAGAACGGAGAATTCGCAGGAAACGCGAATGCCTCTGGTGATTTCGCCCATTTCGATGGCAACGGCGATGATTTTGACGTCGACGGGGGCGCTGGTGCGACGACGGATGCACCCTTTGACATGGCGAGCGGCACGATCGAGGTGCAATTCGTTCAGGATGCCCATGTCGGCACCAGCCCGGACACAATCGTGAACCGGGGTGAATATGCCGACCGCAGCAGCGAGGGGTACTTTAACATCTCCGTGCAGGCGAATGGCGCGATCCGTGTCATTCATTGCGCCAATGGTGAGGACGCGGTCCTGACGACCTCTCCGGGCCTTGTCGGTCCGGGTCAGGACGTCAACGTCACCTACACTTGGGACGAGGCAACCGGCGTGTCACTGGTTGTGGAAAACCTGGATTCGGGCAGCAGCCAGACAGTCACCTCGGGCACAACCGGTCTGACGATGGAAATCGGCGACAATGACTACGAGAACTTTACCTTTGGTGCCCGCGAATCCGACGATGGCGTCAAGGATGAATTCTTTGATGGATCCATCGATTATGTCGCGATCTACGAAGCAGCCGGTCCAGAGGCCGATGGCGCTGTGGATGGCGAAAGCTTTGGCGAAGAGATGGGGCTGGGCTATGACGACGGCGACGGCCCGATTGATCAGGGCGGCGACCAGATCACCAACGACGGCGATCTGATCTTTGGCAACGGCGGCGACGACACGATTGATGGCGCGGGCGGCAATGACACGATCTATGGCGACAGCGTCACTGATACGGTGACCACCACCGCCGAGATCTTTCGCTGGTCCGATGCACCGGGCTTTGGCAATCTTGTGGACACCACGGGGTTTACCCAATCAACGGGCACGGCAGAGATTACCTTTTCCGTCACCTCAAGCACCCCGAATGTGGTGACCGAGTTCGAGACACAAGCACAGAACACCGATGCGCTGGATGCGACCGTTGGCGAGACGTCGTCGCTACAGTCGATCGCCAACGGCAGCGGCCAGAGCGTGGCTTATGACGGGACCTCGAACGACGGTCCGCTGCAAAACGTCGAATTCCGCATCAACGACATCGATGGCGACGGCACCGTCCGGATCGAAGCGTTTGACGCAGACGGCAACTCTGTTGAGGTCGTCCTGTCCAACGTCGGCTCTGGTCTTGCACATTCAGACACCAATACGGTTGCAGGCAACGATACTTTCACAAGTACTGACGCGAACTATACCGCCGATACGGCGGCAGAGCATTCGGTTCTGGTGACGATCCCCGGCCCCGTGACCTCTTTTGCTGTGATCCATTCACAGTTCGGCACAGACAATTCCGGGATCAACATTACGGACATCACCTATGACGCTGTGGATGTGTCCGCCGAAGACGCGGGCGATGACGTCATCGACGGCAGCGATGGCGATGATCTGCTGTTTGGTCAGGACGGCGATGACACCATAAGTGGTGGCGCCGACAATGATGTGATCTACGGCGACAACGGCGACAACACAGGGTCCGGCGTTGGCGGCATTACCCGCGCAGAGATTGACCCGGTTGCAATCGACTTTGGCAATTCTTCCGGTGAGACCGCTGGGGAAAATGATGCCTCTCCAGGCGATAGCGTGGTCTACAGCAATGTGGCGACCCTTGCAGACGGGACAGTCGTGGCCGCACGCCTTGTGTTGGTCTCGAGTTCCGATCCCAACCTTCAAATTGATCTGGCCAGCAGCAGCGACAGCGAGATCCTTCTGAACGCGAATAACGACGCGACCGTGCAGGGCGAGACAGCCACGTTCCGGTTCGAATTCTTTGATCAGGCCACGGGCGATCCTGTGGAACTGGAACCGGGAATCGTGTTTGCTGATCTTGACCAGAATACCGGACAAGAGGTCTTGCGCATCGACTCTGACACCCTGCTGAATGTCGGCGTGCCCTCTGACAGCTCTCTTGACGTTAACTTTAGCGGCGGCGTTCTTGCTGCAAACGGCACCGAAGACAACGCAGACGCAAATGATCCTGACAGCCAGATCGCTACCGTCTTTGGCACCACTTCGAGTGTGGAATTTACGCTGACAGCGCGCGGGGTTAATTCTGGCACCAACTTTGGCACGCTTGACGGCCAAGAGTTCACATATCTCGCACCATTTGCCTCTGACAGCAGCGGAAACGGCAATGACGTTCTGATTGGCGACGAGGGCGAGGACACGATCTTTGGCGAAGGCGGCGCGGACACGATCACCGGGGGGGCCGACGCGGACAGCCTGTCTGGCGGCGACGATGCCGACGTGTTCCTGGGCGCAACCGACGGCGATGTGGTCGACGGTGGTGCGGGTGGTGACGACTTTGACACGCTGGATCTGCGGGGGCTTGGGCCAATCGAAATCGTCGATGAGGTTGCGGACGCCAATGGCAACAGCACCTCTGGCACGATCAACTTTCTCGACACCGGCGGGTCGATGACCTTTTCCGAGATCGAGGAAATTCTGGCTGATCCATCCGCCCCCGGCCCGGTTGATGGTCTGGACGATGGCGAGTTGATGGAGCCTGACTATACCGACGCGCAGGGCGATCAGATCGACGGCGCGGATGGCGACGACGACACGATCTTTGGCAACGGTGGCGATGACACCATTGATTCAGGCGCAGGCGATGACACGGTCGACGCAGGCGACGGCGACGACGTGATCGTGCTGACCGATGGCGTTGACGCAGACAGCCTGATCGGTGGCGAAGGCGACGAGACAGACGGCGACACGCTGGACGCCTCGGCCCTTGATCAGGATCTGGCACTGAACCTGACCGCTCCGGAAACCGGCACGCTGACGGATCGCGACACTTTCGATCAGACAAGCTTTGAAGAAATCGAGAATTTCGTCCTCGGCTCTGGCGATGATATCGCCACGGGCAGCGATGAGGGCGACAACATCGACGGTGGCGCAGGGGACGATCTGCTGGCGGGCAATGAAGGGGATGACACCCTGATCGGCGGCGCAGGCGAAGACACGATCTTTGGCGGCGACAATGATGACCTGCTGGACGGCGGGACCGACGACGACGTGATCAACGGCGACGCTGGCGAAGACACCATCCTTGGCAGCGCGGGCGATGATACCATCGACGGCGGCACGGTCGAACTGGTGGGCGAGGGCACCGACGAGGTGACCAGTGTAGAGACATACATCGCACCGGAATCCGCCTCAGAAGCTGACGAGATCACCCTGACCACACCCGTGCTTTTGTCCGAGGCGTCCACAGAGATCAGCGGTCTTGACGATGCCGCCTTTGGTGAGTTCACGGCGCTGAACGGTGATGTGTTCCGCTTTGGTCCCCCCGTGTCGGTGACACCCGGCGTGCCAGCCGCGGATTACCTGTTGTCCGACATTCTTGGGGGCAACTCGCCCGATGGCGTGTTGCCAGCGGTCGGGCCTGCCGGTGCGTTCTCTATTCAAGGGGGCGACGAGGGCGGCCAGATCGGTGAGATCAGCTTTGACAATTTCGAGACCATAAACTTCACCATCGTGGACGACGTCTCTCCCGGCACGGATGGGCCCGTGGACGGCACCGACGACGGCGAGCTGATGGAACCGCTCTATACCGACGCTCAAGGCGATCAGATCGACGGCGCAGATGGTGACGACGACACGATCTTTGGCAACGGCGGCAATGACACCATCGACTCTGGCGACGGCAATGACAGTGTTGACGGTGGCGACGGCGACGACACCTTTGTCATCTCGCAAAGTGGCGATGGCATCGACAACGACATCATCATTGGTGGCGAAGGCGATGAGATCGACGGTGACACGCTGGATATCACCGACGTCGAGGATGACCTGCTGGTCGATATCTTTGCCCCCGAAACTGGAACCGTATCCGATGCCGCGACGGGCGATGTGACCAATTTCTCTGAGATTGAAAACATTCTTCTTGGCGCGGGCGACGACACGGTTATCGGCTCGACCGGCGACGACAATGTCGACTCTGGTGGCGGCGATGACAGCATGTCCGGGGGCGAGGGGAACGATACACTCAGCTCCAGCGACGGCCTGGACACCATCGACGGCGGTATCGGCGACGATAGCCTGACAGGTGGCGACGAGGCCGACTTAATCATCTGCGGCGAAGGCGACGACACTTTGATCGGTGGGCGCGGTCCGGACACGCTGGACGGTGGCGAAGGCGATGACTCTGTGCTGGGTGGTGCTGACAATGACAGCATCATCGGTAGCGATGGCAGTGATGTGGTCGAGGATCTCGGCGGCAACAACATCATCGACACCTCTGGCGGTTCTCCATTGCCCGATATCGGCTTTCCTGCCTACGGTCCCTTCCCGGATGTGCCTGCGGACAGCGACCCGGACGATGACCGCGACTTTGTCACGACCGGTGATGGCAACGACAGCATCACCACCGGCGACGATGCGGATACGATCGTCTCTGGTGGCGGCAACGATACCATCAATTCTGGCATCGACGATGACGAGGTCGATGCGGGCAGCGGCGACGACCTTGTTACCATTGGCGAAGGCAACGACACGGTCCTTGGGGGCGACGGCAATGACACCATCTATGGTGGCCTTGGCCCAAGCTTCCCGACCAGCACCGATATACCGGATGCGCCCGGCACTGGCCCATTCGGCCCCGAACCAGTACCCGGCAACGGTCGCGATTCTATCGACGGCGGTCGCGGCAATGACCTGATCTACGGCGAAGACGACGATGACACCCTGATCGGTGGCCTTGGCGCGGATACTCTGGATGGCGGCATCGACGACGACCTCTTGCAGGGGGGCGTTGGTCAGGATGACATGATCGGGGGTCAGGGCGCGGACACGATGGAGGGTGGCGACGACCGCGACTTCTTTATCATCAACGAGCGCGAGGATGCCTTTGGCGATGTTGTTGACGGCGGCACCGGCGGGAACGACGTCGACCGTTTGACCCTGACAGGTCTGGGACGCTTTGAAATCGTTGGTGAAACCACTGACGCAGACGGGGACTCGACCTCTGGTACCGTCAACTTCCTTGACGATCTTGGCAATATCGAAGGGTCGCTGACCTTCACCGAGATCGAGCGTCTGGTCATCTGCTTTACCCCCGGCACAGCCATTGCCACGCCACGCGGAGAGGTCGATGTTGCGAACCTGCAGGTCGGTGACCGGGTCATCACTCGCGACAACGGCGTGCAAGAGATCTCTTGGATCGGTCGCAAAAAGCTGGGCGCCGCCGATCTGATCGCCGACCCAAAGCTACGGCCCGTGCTGATCAAGAAAGGGTCGCTGGGCAACAACCTGCCGGAACGGGATATGATGGTCTCGCCAAACCACCGGATGCTGATGGCCAACAGCCAGACGCAGGTCCTGTTTGACGAACGCGAAGTTCTGGTGGCCTCGAAATATCTGGTGGGACAACCGGGCATCTTCCAACTCGACACGCTGGGCGTCGAATATGTCCACGTCATGTTTGAAAACCACGAGGTCATCCTTGGCGACGGCACCTGGACCGAAAGCTTTCAACCGGGCGATCATTCGCTCAGCGGCATCGACGAGGAACAGCGGGATGAGATCTTCAAACTCTTCCCGAGCTTGCAGAACGAAAAAGGCCGGCGCGCCTATTCCTCTGCCCGCCAATCGCTGAAGGCTCATGAGGCCAAGATGCTACGCGAGACCATGGGCCTCGTCTAAAACCGGCCCGACGCGTCTGACACAAAGCCGGTCCACGCCAATAGGCGTGGACCGTTTTCGTTGGCACTGCGAAAACCAACAGGCTGCCGGATTGCACCCAGCCTGAAACCCGATTAAAACGCTCAACTGAATTCACCCGGTCACAGCCCGCCGGGCTTCTTCAGGAATGTCGTCGATGTCAGATGCTCAACCTCTTGATTTAATGGCGAAACCGCAAAAACGCCCTATGCGACTTGGCCCGCTGGGAGGAATCGCGGTACTGATCGGTCTGATCTGTGCACTGCCCCATATGGCGGTTCTGATTGCCGCGTTCCAAGGCGGGTCTGACACGTTGGCGCATCTGATAAACACGGTTCTGCTGGGCTATACCGTCACCACCCTTGCCTTGGTGAGCATGGTTGGGCTGGGCACATTTGCGGTCGGAACCGGGGCGGCATGGCTGGTGATTATGACCGAATTTCCAGGGCGCAAGTGGCTTGAAATCGCCCTTGTGATCCCGCTCGCCTTCCCCGCCTATGTGCTCGCCTATTCCTACACGCATCTGCTGGACCACCCCGGCATCGTGCAAAGCACCCTTCGCGACGTTACAGGCTGGGGTCCCCGTGACTATTGGTTTCCCGAGATCCGCTCTGTCTGGGGGGCAGCGGTGATGCTTATCCTCGTGCTTTATCCCTATGTCTACCTGCTCGCCCGTGCCGCATTTGCGGGGCAAAGTGCGACGACCTTTCTTGCGGCGCGCGCGCTTGGGCGTACCCCGGCACAGGCATTTTTTGCCGTATCCCTGCCGATGGCGCGCCCGGCTGTTGCGGCAGGCGTTCTGTTGACCGCGATGGAAACGATCGCAGATTTTGGCACCGTTTCCTATTTCGGCGTACAAACCTTTGCGACGGGCATTTACACCAGTTGGTTCTCGATGGCTGACCGCACCGGAGCTGCGCAGCTGGCCCTTGGTTTGCTGGCGTTTGCCCTGCTGCTGGCGCTCTTGGAACGGACCAATCGGGGCGCTGCGAAATACCACAGCGGCAAGCGGCAAGAGGCCATGGCGCGCATTCCTTTCGCCGGACGGCGAAAATGGCTGGCCAGCCTTGCCTGTGCTCTGCCGGTGATTTTCGGAGTGATCATTCCGGTGATTTCCCTTGGATATATGGCTATGAACTCGCAGCAGGATCTGTTTAGCCGACGCTATATCGGATTTATCCAGAATTCTCTGACACTTGCCGGGGTCGCTGCGGTGGTGACGGTGGCAGCGGCCCTGCTGCTTGGCACGTTTCACCGGGTGCGCCCCGGTCGCGCGGCCTCAACCTCGTTATATGCCGCGCGTTTGGGCTACGCCGTGCCCGGAGGGGTGATCGCCGTCGGCCTGCTGGTGCCCTTTGCGGCCTTTGACAACACGCTGGACGCCTGGATGCGGGCGACGTTCGACGTTTCGACAGGACTACTTTTCACCGGGTCGATCTGGGTCTTGGTGATGGCCTATATGATCCGCTTTCTGGCTGCGGCAATCGGGGCCTATGAAGGGGGAATGGCCGCAGTAAGCCCCAATATGGACGCAGCAAGCCGGGTTTTGGGCAATGGCGTCTTTGCCACCATGCGGCGGGTTCATCTGCCGGTCCTGACGCCCAGTCTGATGACTGCGGCGCTGATCGTCTTTGTCGATGTGATGAAGGAATTGCCTGCCACATTGATCATGCGCCCCTTCAACTTTGATACACTGGCGGTGCAGGCCTACCGGCTTGCCTCGGACGAGCGGTTAGAGGGTGCAGCGCTGCCATCCCTTGTGATCGCCGCGATTGGGCTGGTGCCGGTGATCCTGCTCTGCCGCCAGGTGGCGCGGCGGCAGAGATAGACACCCACATCACCCCGGAAAGATCTTGATCATTTAAGCCTCAAAATCAGCCCATGTCATCGTCGCTTTATTGCCCGCGTGACCGTGATAATAGGACAAACCGGTCGAGGTCGGTAAACCGGCCCATATTTTGGCAAGGTTTTTCATAAATTTATGACGCCCGATATCCCCTTTTTGTGCCGCATCCAATCCAGCATCTGCCAACAGAGAATCGGCCAGCAGGTCTTGAGTGGCGGGCGAGAACTGTGTTTTTGGGTCGATGTCCAGTCGTTTGACCAGAGCCCGCAGAGTCTTGGGAATGAATTGATAGCGCCCGATGGCGTGGGGCTGGCCCGGCGTCGCGTCGATCCAGTCGTAGATTTCGGCTATGGTCATCGCTGTAGGCACCTTGGCAGGACGAACCTTGGCCCCGTATTGGACCGCATCATAGTCTTTGGATCCGGCCTCTGCCCTCGCTATAAGCTGGCGAATTCTCACAACATGCGACTCTTTTCCGGACCGGAACGGCACCAAGGCCGGTCGCCGCCCGGCAAGGGGCGCAAAAAAGCCAAGACGGTTCTGCCCAATGAACAAACTGCCGTTTCCCGGCGTTACAGGCGCATCATTCGAAGGTTGCAAGGCGAACATCGGTTTGCGATCCGCAGGCAGTGACGCTTGCTGAAACAACGAGGCGGTTTGCGCAAGGGCAGCGCAGGGCAGCAAGAGCAGACAAACCGCCCATATCAAATTCAGGTTCCAAATCAGGCGTCAGAATCTCCTTGTTCAAATAACAAGGCAAGCTATGACGCAGACTGGTTGATAAATGCTTTCAACGCGCAAAGTTCATCATGCGCCGCCAGAAAAGGGCCAGTTTATGCAGGGGCGATTCGGCGTCCAAAGCGCAATCGACAGGACGTGAGGATCAGCACGCCCAGCACCTTGTCTAACGGCCAGCCAACAAGAAAAAAACATGATTTCAATCACCTGGACCATCGCACTGTAAAGGTTGGGCAACGTCAGTTGACGATAGGCGAGGATAGGAAAAGGGTCTTAACGGGATGCTTGCCATTGCTGTGCCAATCCGGGACAGCAATGGGCGTTATTTTGCCGCGCAGGCTTTTCACGGGCACGCAAATCGGCGTTGCTGCACGGGGCCGAACGGCTGCGGGATGTCCTGTTGAGGCAGGACGATCCCGCGTGTCGTTACGGATGCAAGACGATCTTGGGGGCCATCACCCGCCCGCCCAGCAGATCGACAAAGGCCTGCCCCCCTCGCTCAACGCACGCGCCTCGGTCCAGTCCAGCGCGCCAAGCCTGCCGTCAAACATCGCCTGCGCTGTCTCGCGGAAATCCTGCATCGTGTAGACATAGCTGCCGAAAAACGTGATCTCTTGCAGGGTCATTCGCCGGATATCCAGACCATCCTCTGAATCGCCCAGCCCTATATGACAGATCGCCCCGCCAGGACGCACCGCGCGGCAAGCGGCCTCTCGGGTGGCGCGATAGCCGACGGCATCGACGATCAGGTCATAGTCATTTGCAGGCACATCTTCGGGCGAAATGGTCGGAAATCCTGTCTTTTTCCTCACATAGGCGGCGCGCTCTGCATTGGGTTCCACAATCGTGATATCGCGCGTGCCAAACGCACGCAGCGACAGGGCAGAGCCGACCCCGATCGCACCCCCACCGATCACCTGCGCGCGCACGTCCGGCAAATCGTTGAACAGCACCTGTTCACAGAGCTTCACGCCATGCCAGCACACCGCAAGCGGTTCGGCCAAGGCAGCCTTGTCCAACGGCACATCGTCAGGCACCTCGACCAGATTGGCGCTTGGCATGGTCAGCAATTCGGCAAACCCGCCCTCGCGTGGGGGGATAGAAATCAACTGGCGCGTCGGACACAGGTTGGTGCGCCCCTCTAGACAAGCACGGCACATACCGCAGGTCACGACCGGGTTCACTGTGACCCGCTTGCCCGTCAACGGCCCCTCAATGACCAGCCCGGCCACCTCATGCCCAAGAATAAGCGGCGCAAAGCGGCGTTCGTCATGGCCAAGATAGGCGTGCATATCAGAGCCGCAGATGCCCACCGCCTCGACCCGGATCAGATTGTCGCCCTTGGTCGGCACAGGATCGGGCATTTCCCTGAATTCCAGTGTCTCAAGAGCCGTATAAACCAGTGCCTTCATTCAATGACCTCCAGATCAAATGTTTCGTTCGGAAAGTATTTCTTAAGCCGGATATCGGCAGTACGCGCGTGCCCCTCCATCCCCTCAAGGCGCGAGGTGCGCGCGGTCGCCTCTGCCACACGCTTGGATCCGTCGCGTGTGGCACGCTGCCATGTGACGATCTTCATGTATTTATGCACACTCTACTCGCCCGTGTAGCGCGCCGAACCAGACGGCGGCAGCACGTGATTGGGGCCGGATGCCTTGTTGCCAAAGGCCACCGTGGTCTCCTCTCCCAAAAACAAGGACCCGTAACATTTCAGCGTGGTCAACCACCAATCAAGATCCTCTGCCTGCACCGTCAGATGCTTTGGCGCATCGTCATCCGACGCAGCGACCATGTTTTCTCTGGTGTCACAAACCACGACCTCTGCATAGTCGCGCCACGCGGCCTCGGCACTTTTGCGCATCACCTCTGGCAGATCCGCGATCAGTAAGGGCACCAGTCTCATTACCTCTTCGGCCAGCGCTTGCGTATCGGTCACCAGCCACACGGGCGAGTTATAGCCGTGCTCAGCCTGTCCCACCAGATCCGTCGCCACGATCATCGGATCGGCAGAGGCGTCAGCAAGGATCAGGCTGTCGGTCGGCCCCGCGATCAGGTCGACCCCCATGCCGCCAAACAGCATCCGCTTGGCCTCTGCGACGAATTGATTGCCGGGACCGACGATGATGTCTGCCTTGGGAAGTCCGAAAAAACCAACGGCCAGCGCGGCCACAGCCTGCACACCGCCCATCGAGAGGATCTGATCCGCACCGCAATAATCGGCGGCACACCTGCGGCGGCGAGCAGGCGGTGATATGATTGCACCCGGCGACTTTGGCGGTGGTCACGGCTCAGCCGGGTCGGGCAAGATATTCCGTGGCTTTTTGTGGATAAGCCCACGATTTATCCTCGCCCATGGCTACACTTAAGGCGGACCGGGAAACAGCTTTCGAAGAACCGGAAACTGCCGTCGGACATTAAGCTTTTGAGCGCGCCCAAGGCCACAAATCTCAGCATGGCGAATCCTTTGCAGCGCGATGCCATAAAATTGACAGTCTGCTTGCGCAGTGTCACCGTGACGCGCGCAACAAGAGGCCCAATCAGATGTCAGATTCCACAGCACCGCTGCCTTACATGACGCGCACGCGGGCCTATTACCTTGCCCTTGGCTATGACAACCCGTTTCAATGGGCGCATTTTGACGAGGTGCCGTTTACGCCCCTGTCAAAGCCTCTGGATCAGTGCCGCGTGGCGGTTGTGACCACGGCGGCCCCCTATCAGGCGGACAAGGGCGATCAGGGACCGGGCGCGCCCTACAATGCGGATGCCAAGTTTTACGAGGTCTACGCCCTGCCCGCCGATCCGCCACCTGATCTGCGCATCTCGCATATCGCCATTGATCGCGCCCATGCGACCGCCGAGGACAGCGGCAGCTACCTGCCCCTGCGCGCGCTGGCCGCTGCGGCGCAGCAGGGCCGCATTGCACAGGCCGCCCCACGTGTCTTTGGCTTGCCGACCAACCGCTCTGTCTCGACCACCCTGCGCGACGCCGGCGTGCTGGCGGATTTATGCAAAGAGGATGCTATCGACGCCGTGATCCTTGTGCCCAATTGCCCGGTCTGCCACCAATCGGTGTCCATCACCTCGCGCGTGTTGGAAGAACAGGGCATTGCCACCGTCATCATGGGATGCGCGCGCGATATCGTTGAAAACGTCGGTGTGGCACGTTTTGTGTTCAGCGATTTTCCCTTGGGCAATAGCGCAGGCAGGCCGAATGACCCCTTGTCGCAACGCCAAACCCTTGATCTGGCTTTGGATCTGCTTGCAGAGGCAAACGCGCCACGCACGACGCAGGTCTCTGCGTTGGCTTGGACGGGAGCTGCGGACTGGAAGAAAGATTATTCCAACCCTGATCTGCTAAGTGCGGAGGAACTGGCAGAACGCCGCGCCGCCTTTGATCGGGGTAAAGAGGCCGCCAAACGCCTGCGCGAGCAGCAGGGGTGACAGCGGACCCCATATGCGACGCCGTGGTCATAGGGCGTAATGAGGGCGCGCGGTTACAGGCTTGTCTTGCCTCGCTGCAAGGTAGGGTGCGGCGGGTGATCTATGTGGATTCCGGCTCTACCGATGGCAGTATGGCGCTGGCCCAAACCATGGGCGCGACGGCGATTGCGCTGGACCTGTCCCTGCCCTTTACCGCCGGGCGCGCGCGCAACACGGGCCTTGCCGCTTTGGCAGACGACCCGCCAGAGTTCGTGCAATTCATCGATGGCGATTGCGCCCTGCGCGATGATTGGGTGACACAGGCGGTCGCATTTTTACAGCACACCCCAAAAGCCGCTGTCGCCTGTGGGCGCCGCCGCGAACGCTGTCCCGAGGCCAGCCTCTACAACAGGCTGTGTGATGACGAGTGGGACACGCCCTTGGGCAAAGCGCGGGCCTGTGGCGGGGATGCCTTGATACGGTATAAAGCGCTGATCGAGGCAAAGGGATACCGCAACGATCTGATCGCGGGCGAAGAGCCAGAGCTTTGCGTGCGGCTGCGACAGGCGGGCTGGACGATCTGGCGGCTGGACGACGAAATGACGTGGCACGACGCCGCGATCACCCGATTTGCGCAATGGTTTAAGCGTGCGCGCCGTGCAGGTCACGCCTTTGCCGAAGGGGCTGCCCTGCATGGTGCCCCCCCAGAGTGTCATTGGGTCACGGAAACGAGACGCGCGATGATCTGGGGAGGTTTCCTTCCCCTGTTCATCCTCCTCGGCAGCGTCCTGATCGATCCGGCCGTTGTCCTTTTACTGGCCATCTACCCGGCACAGGTCATTCGCCTTGCCCTGAAGGACCAAAACAACGGACTCTGGCCCTGGCAGAAAGCGTTCTTTTTGACGCTTTCGAAACTGCCAGAGGCCTTTGGCATTTTAGACTTCAAACGCGGTCAACTGACAAAGCGACGATCGCCGATCATCGAATATAAGTGACGTCTGCCTCTGCCTCTTCCTGCATCCGCACGCGCAGCGCCGAGACGACCAGCCCCGGCAACACCGCAAAACAGCGGGCATAGCGTGGCACCATGCGGGCGGGACTGGACATCGCACGCCAGAGCCATTCCAAGGCAAGATCGCGCATCCAGCGCGGCGCGCGGGTCTGGTGCCCCGCGATAAAGTCCAGACCTGCCCCGATAGAGATAAAACCCACATCCGGGGCAATCTCGCGGGCGCGGGCGGCAAAGATCTCTTGCTTGGGTGCGCCCAGCGCCAACAGGCATAACCGCGCGCTGCTGGCCTGAAGATTAGCAAGAATCCAATCAGCCTCTGGTCCCATGGGATCAAATCCACGCGATGGCGACAGGCGCAATGAGATCGCCAGACCCGCTACAGTCTCTTCCAATGACCGCGCCGAACGGTGCAACACCTCCTCCGTGCTGCCGATCAGCGCGACACTTGCGCCTGTGTCTCGGGCCACTGCGCAAAGCGGCTCTACCATGTCAGACCCCGGCGCAAGGGAAACGTCTTTCCGCGCCAGCCGGGACAGCCAGACAATCGGTTGCCCATCTGCAACAACCATGTCGTGACGCGCATAAGCCGCAGCAAAATCCTGTGACGCCGCAATTTTGACAAGATGATCGAGGTTAAGGGTTGCAACCGCGAACCCCTGAGCCGCTTCCAACTTTTGCCGAACCTGAAACAACAAAGCGTCACGCCCTGATACATTTACCGCTATGCGGTGTCGTCCGATAGAAAATTCCATTGTTATACCCCCCAATTTTCCCTGCGAAGAATCTTGGGGGACATCCCTAGATTTCGCAGTGAAACTCACAGTTCCCCTGTGAGGAACGGAGGCTGTTGGGCGTGTTAATGCTTGTCAATTAAGATCAGGCAAACTACGGTTTCGGCCCGTTTTTACAACTTAACAGAGAGTTAACGTTTACGAATGCCGAACATTATTGCATATATGGCTTTATTGTCTTGGCCCTTCGTCTGCTACGCGCTTTTCAAAAAGTTGCGGATCGAAAAGGCGATCATCTGGTCCATTCTGGGCGGCTATCTGATCCTGCCTCCGGTTGCGAATTTCAACCTGCCGCTCTTTCCTTCTATGGATAAAATGAGCATTCCCAACATCAGCGCCTTCCTGATCTGCCTTTATGGAATCACCCGCTGGCGCAGCCTTTTTCCCGAAAGCCGCATCGCCAACCTTCTGATCCTGATTTTTGTCCTTGGCGCGATCCCGACAGTCCTGACCAATCTGGAACCGACGCGCTTTTTCGTGCTGCCCAACAGCACGCCAATTGTCTATCCATCCTGGCAACTGCCCGGCCTCAGCGTGCGGGACGTGATGTCGGCCCTGACGCTACAGGCGATTATCCTGATGCCCTTCCTGCTGGGGCGCAAATATCTGGCAACAGAAACCGCAATCCGCAGCCTGCTGGCCGCCTTGATGGGCGGGATTTTGGCCTATTCAGTGCTTTGCATCTTCGAGGCGCGCTTTAGCCCGCAATTGAACATCATGATCTACGGGTTCTTTCAGCATGATTTCTCGCAGACCTTCCGCGGCAATGGATATCGCCCCTTTGTGTTTCTGGAACACGGTCTGTGGCTGGCGCTGCTGGTCCTGACAGCACTTTTGGCCACTGCCGCCCTGACACGCACGGCCGATGTGAACCAGCGCACCAAGTACGGCGTCGCAACCATTTACATCTTTGTCGTTCTGTCGATCTGCAAAAGCCTGGCCATTTTTGCCTATGGTCTGGTCTTTGTGCCGCTGGTCTTTCTGGCCAGCCCGCGCACCTTGGTCAAACTCGCCCTTTGCCTTGCGCTGATCGCGACCGTCTATCCGCTTTTGCGTGGGCTCGGGTTGATCCCGATGGACGACATTCTGGCGCTGGCCAACAAGATCAATCCAGACCGCGCCGCCTCGCTGGCCTATCGGTTTACGAACGAAACCGCGCTTTTGGACCGCGCCACCGACAAGTCTTTGCTGGGCTGGGGCGGTTGGGGGCGCAATCTGATCCATGATGGCGAAACCGGAGAGCTGATCACAATTCCCGACGGGCGCTGGATCATCGCCTTTGGCACCTATGGCTGGCTTGGCTATATCTCTGAATTCGGCCTGCTGGCTTTGCCGATCTTCCTGCTGGGCGCAGAGACGTTCCGCCGCAAGGGCGAAGATATCGGTCTTTATGCGGCGGTTCTGGCGCTGATGGTCGGAATCAATATGTTCGATCTGCTCTTGAACGCGACCCTGACCCCTTTGACATGGCTGATGAGCGGCGCTGTGCTGGGGCATACCGAAATGCGGCGCACCGCAAGGCTGGCAGCAGAGGCCGCAGACCGCCAGATTGGCAGTGGTCGGTCCAACCGCCCGGTAATGGGGACATATGCGCCGCCGCAAGGTCCGCGCACCGTCATGTGACGGGTCGGTCCATCTTTTGCACCACCACGTTTTGTAAGCGGTTGATTCTTTGTTGGAACTCGGATTTTTGGTTAAATCTCACCCCTAGGTTGCATTCACAGAAATCAGAGACCGTCGGCAAAAACAGGCTTATTTCGAGAGCAGGCACGATCCACGGACCTACTGCGTTTTGATGCACAGGGCGAAACGACCACAATCTTGCCTTATTCCGTATAACATTTTGCTATTGCTTTCTTTAATGCCATTTTCTCAATTTCCACGCCCGCCTGCCGATAGGCGAAATGGTTCAATTTCCGTAAATTGGCCTAACGCTGCGCTCTATGAGCCGCGACACCTAAAAAGGGCTGAGCAACACCGTGACGACTACCGGGCAAACACCGCTTCGCAACGACGACATCGCTATTGTAGGGATGGCCGTGCATGTGCCCGGTGCCACCTCGCTTGACGCCTATTGGGCGAACCTGCGCGACGGCGTCAGCTCTATCCGTCGTCTGGACGAGGCCGCCTTGCTGAACGCGGGCGAAGCACCTGATCGCATGGCGCGCAGCAATTATGTCCCTGCCGCCGCGACGCTGGACGGGTTTGATATGTTTGACGCGGATTTCTTTGGGTTCAGCCCGAAAGAGGCCGCCATTCTGGACCCCCAGCACCGCCAGTTCCTAGCCCGGATTATTCATCGAGGCGAGTGTGTGTGATGGCGGCGGTAGCGTAAG